>NZ_JAERLW010000015.1:0-57500 GCF_018256215.1 Gluconobacter sp. Dm-73
GCCGGATGGCAGGGAAAAGCCCTCACCGACACAAGGCTCCCCGTCGAAGTCAAACAACAAAACGCCTTCGTCAGAGCCTTTACAAGGTAAAGGCACCTGAAAAGGAGACGCAGAATGAAGTCGAAAATATTTCGTTTCCTTTTTCTCCTCTCAGGCGTCTGCGGTCTGGCGTCGCATGCATTTGCGGCTGAGAGCAGCGCCATTACGGCGCCCGGCCCTCTGGGAGTGTTGGCCGGAACATTCGTGAATGCGGGCGCTGGCACCCCTGTTGTGCTGATGATCCCCGGCTCGGGGCCGACGGACCGCGACGGAAATTCGGCTCTGGGTCAGAAGCCTGCGACGCTCAGGCAGATTGCGGATGGTCTTGGCACCCACGGGATTTCGTCCGTCCGGATCGACAAACGCGGCATGTTCGGCAGCAAACAGGCCGTGGCCGACGGTAATAACGTCACGATCGCGGAGTACGCGAGCGACGTGCGAAGCTGGATTGGGGTGATCCGGGCCAAAACTGGCGCAAGATGTATCTGGGTGTTGGGGCATAGCGAAGGCGGCCTCGTTGCCCTTGCCAGCACTCAGGGACAGGCGGATATCTGCGGACTGATCCTTCTGTCCACTCCGGGACGACCGCTTGGCGAAGTCCTGCGGGCGCAGCTTCATGCCATTCCGTCGGCCAAAACGGTTCTGCCGCAGATCGACACTGCAATCGATGCGCTCGAAGCCGGGCAGCATGTGGATGTCCAGACGCTGCATCCGGGGTTGCGGGGTGTCTTTCATCCGCGGGTACAGGATTTCATGATCGATCTTTTCCATCATGATCCAGCCTCGTTGCTCAAGGCATATCACGGGCCGGTCTTTATCGTTCAGGGCGGTACCGATCGGCAAATCAGCGCTACTGATGATTTACCGCTTCTCAAGGCTGCTGATCCTGAGGCGACGGTTGTTTTGTTGCCGTCGGCGATTCATTCGTTGGCGGATTTGGGTGCGGTTCCTGCCACTGATGGGTCGCTTCCGATTGATGGCGCCGTCGTGCCTGATATTGCAGAGTTTATTCAGAAACATTGACCCGAAGCCGCAGTGGTCACACATCTGGGAATAACGGAGGATCAGAGATGGCAGACGATGGATATCCGGCAGAAGATTATCTGCGACCAAAGCTGCAGGACCTGATTTCAGACGGTGTGCGGGCTGGCTTCCCGCAGGATGAAGTCATTGCGGTCCTGATTTCCCTGCTGGATGAGGGACCTGAAGAAGACGGGGAAATGAGATGAGCGACCCATATTCGGTACTGGGCGTTTCGAAAACGGCGACGGACAAGGAAATTCGCAGCGCGTATCGGAAACTGGCCAAGCAGTACCATCCGGATCACAACCCGGACGATAAGAAGGCCGAAGAGCGCTTCAAGTCGGTCGGGCAGGCGTACAATATCGTTGGCGACAAGGAAAAACGCGCGAAGTTCGATCGCGGCGAGATCGACGCTGACGGGCAGGAGCGTGGGCCTTTTGGCGGCGGCTTTGGCGGTGGCGGGTATGGTCCGGGTGGGCCGCGTTCGGGCGGCCAGGGCTTTCAGGGCGGATTCAATCAGGAAGATCTCGGCTCCTTCTTTTCGGACATGTTCAGTGGGGGCTTCAGCGGCGATTTCCAGCCGGGTGGTTCCGGCGGGCGTCGTGCTTCCAAAGGATCTGACCGTCGTTTTGCGGTGACGATCTCGTTTCAGCAGGCTGTTCTGGGAACGTCACTTGATCTGACCCTCGGCGAGGGCGGGCACACCGAGGTTCGCATCCCGCCGGGTGTGGAAGACGGGCAGACACTGCGCGTGCGCGGCAAGGGCGCGCCGGGACGTCCAGGCATGGATGGCCAGCCGGGCGTGGCCGGGGATGCGCTGCTGACGATTTCCGTCACGCCCGACAGCCGCTATGTCCGTGAGGGACGCAACCTGCGGATGACGCAGAATTTGGATCTGAAAACGGCCGTTCTGGGCGGAAAGATCGCCGTTCCGACCCCCAAGGGTGATGTTTCGGTCAAGATTCCGAAACACTCCGACAGTGGCAAGGTCCTGCGTCTGGCTGGGCGTGGAATCGGAGGCGATAAAAAGCATCCGGCCGGTGATCTGCTGGTGACGTTGCAGGTCCATATCGGTACTGTCTCCCCCGAGCTGGAGGCCTTCTTCAGCCAGCAGGAGAGCTGAAGAGATGGGGATGGTGCGTCGTGTCCGGTCGAGACTGCCGGAATGGCCGTGGAGTGACATTATCGGCGGAATTGTCGCGCTGATCTTCGTGGTGGTTCTGGGGCTTATCAGCACGCACGCACTGATCCTCGCCGGGGAGTGGCATTTGCCCTAAAGTGCCCCCGTCTTCTGGTTTCTGACGGGTTCTGCATGTCCGATACTTCTCTTTCTTCCGCCCCCGGGATGCGCCGCAGGGCGTTTACTGTTGTTCTGGCCATCGAACTGTGGGAGCGGTTCGGATATTATGGCATGCAGGCCGTTCTCACGCTGTTCATGGTCGTGCATCTCAGGATGGGAGATGCAGCAGCCAACCTCATGATGGGTGCCTTCGGGGCGCTGACTTATATTACGCCTTTAGTTGGCGGTGTCATTGGAGACCGCGTGCTGGGCGCGCGGCGGACTGTCGTCATGGGCGCGCTCCTGCTGACAGGCGGCTATGCTGTTCTGGCCGCAGCATTGCAGTCCCATATTTTGCTTCTGGTGGCGATGGCTCTCATTTCCACGGGAAACGGGCTGTTTAAACCCAATGCCGGAAATCTGGTGCGCCGGATCTATAAGAACGATGACGCGGCGCTCGATGCCGCTTTCACGCTCTATTATATGTCCGTCAATGTCGGTTCGACGGTTTCCATGCTGCTGACGCCATGGTTGCAGATCCATTATGGCGCCCCTTCTGCGTTCGCCGCATGCGCGGTCGGGCTCGGGGTCGGACTGCTGTATTATCTGCTGCGGTCCAACTGGCTTGACGCCACCACGCCTGCTTCCGAAAAACAGCCTGTGCCGCTGCGCAGGTTTGGACTGGTCGGGGCTGGTCTCGTTCTTATGACCGTTTTCAACGCATGGATTCTGGGGAGCGATACTCTGGCCCGGCTTTGCGTGACGGCAGCAGGGGCAATTCTCGCGGCGATCTGGGTGGCGCTGTATGTGCGGGCGCCGAAAGCCGAACGTCCGGGATTACGGCTGACCTATATGCTGTGCCTGCAGGGGACGATCTATCTTGTTTTCTACCAGCAGATGATGACGTCCCTGACGCTCTTTGCTCTTCGTGGCGTCTCTGGAGACTACCGTATTGGCGGCGTGACGCTGTTTCACATGTCGGCAGGGCAGTTTCAGGTTCTCAATTCCCTCTGGATCATGGCTCTCAGTCCGGCGTTGGCCTTTCTCTACAACCGGATGGGGCAACAGCAGAAACAGACCTCCCACGCCCGCAAAATGATCCTTGGCTATGCCATGGTCGCCTTGGGATTTGGCGTGTGGTGGGCGGCGGCTGCCCATGCGGCCGGGCTGGTGTCGCCCTGGGTGATGGTGGTGGGATATGGCTTTCTGTCTTTGGGTGAATTGCTGACAATTGGTCTGGGGTTGGCAGTCGTTGCCTGTTATTCGCCCACCCGGTTGAGTGGCTTTATGATGGGCGCGCTCTATCTGCTGTGGGGCATTGCCATGTATGTGGGCAGCCTCATTGCCAATCAGGCTGCGCTGTCTCCGGAAGCCATCGCAGGGGGCGGAGGAGCGTCCCTTTATGCCGGGCTTTTCCGGACATTGTGTGAAATAGCTGCTGCTCTGGTCGTGTTGTTGCTCTGCCTTGAGCCTCTGACGCGCCGCTGGGACCGGGAACACGTAACTGTGATCGGGGGATAAGGCGCCGAAACTGTAGCGTTAAACTTTTTGTAATTATGGAGAAATCTCCAGATTTAAAAATGACGGCAGGTGTCGGGATCGTGTCCTGAAGGACATATTACGAAAACTGACGTCTTCTGTGCTCTATTCTGGACCGTTTTCGGACTGTATGACATCTCCCGGCCGCGTGATCGGGTTCTGGCGGCTGTCATGGTGTCACAGGGAGACGGTTTGGAAGATGGGGAAGCTCGGACAGGATTGGACGAAAACGCTGTGGACGGCTTGCGCCATGACAGCGCTGCTTTCAGGTCTTACGGACGTCGCGCACGCACAGACGACACCCGCTGGTGTTGTGGATGGTCATCAGAAAGCCGCTGCCAGAACCAGCACGGCGACCATGGGCACGCCGCAGATCCGCACGAAATCCATTTCTCCCGTGCCGCAACTCGTGAAGCCGACTCCCAAAGGCGTTGAGCCCACAGCCAGCACGTCCGACACGACCGAGAACCGTTTCTTCCCAGCGTCTTTCCACGACTGGCTGACCCAGAGCACCATGACGGGCGACTGGGGCGGCTGGCGGACATGGCTGACCGACAAAGGCATCAATATCGGGGGGCACTATCTTGAGGACAGTGCCGGCAATCCGATGGGCGGCAAGACCAAGGCCGTGCGTTATGCGGATGAGTTCGGCATCAATGTCGATTTCAACCTCAAGAAGCTGACGGGCCTGAATCTGGGCATGTTCCACACGCTGATCACGGCGCGTCAGGGACTGGGCATTGGCGCGACGCTTCCGGCGCTGGACAGCCCGCAGCAGATCTTCGGGTCGGGCGAAACGGTGCGTCTGACGCGTCTGTCCTGGGAAATGCCCTGGAACCGGTATGTGTCGACCGAAGTTGGTGAAATCAACACCGAGAACGATTTCGAGCAGTCGTCCATCTACTGGGGCATGAGCCAGTACTGCCAGTTCGAATCCAACGCGATCTGCGGCATGCCGCAGTCCATTGCGATGAACTCGGGCTATGGTTGGTATCCGACGGCGCATCCGGGCGCATGGGTGAAGTTCTATCCGGCCGGGAACGACCATTATCTCGTGCAGTTCGGCGCGTATTCGATCGATCCGACGATCTCGAACACGCATAACGGCTGGAAACTGAACCTGCACGACGCGATCGGGACCTATATTCCGTTCCAGCTTGGCTGGCATCAGGGCGGCAAGGACGATTACAGCGGTCCGCTCCAGACCAACGTCAAGATTGGCGGATACTGGGATACATCGGAAGTCAGCGACGTTTATTCCAAGCTCAGCATGTTCTCCGTTCCGGCCGAGTATCTGCTGTCCGCCCCGACGCAGAAGGTGCGTGGACGGTTCGGTGGCTGGTTCCAGTTCGACCGGATGCTGGAGCGTGACGCGGCCGATCCGAACCGTGGCACGACGCTGTTCACGTCCTTCACCTGGGGCGATCCGCGCACAGCCGTCGCACCGTATTTCATCACCTGGGGTGTGACCCGCAAGGGTACGTTCCGCAGCCGCCCGAACGATACGATCAGCCTTGGCATGAAGATGCTCTGGGTGAATCCGAAGCTGACGATCTGGGCACGCCAGATGCAGGCGTCGGGGGCACAGGGTATCAACAAGCCCTCCGGCGAGCATGCGATCGAACTGAACTACGGCTGGCGCCCAACGCCCTGGCTCGTGATCCGACCGGGTGCGCAGTATATCTGGAGCACCGGTGGCACGAACCGCTACAAGAATCCGCTGCTTCTGGATTTCGAAACGGGCATCACGTTCTGATCGCTCCTGATCGGAACAGGTGACATGAAAAACGCGCCGCTCCTGTGAGGGAGGGCGCGTTTTTCGTTTTCAGTATTTTGAAGCGGATTACAGATCCGTCGTGAAGGAGAACTTGAACGTGCGGGGCATACCCTGCATCAGATAGCCGTTGAAAGCCGAGGACCAGTAACGCGTGTTGGCCAGGTTATCGACGCCGAACCGCAGTGTGACCGGCGTGTGATGTGTCACGAACGTATAGCGCCCTGCCAGATCAAAGCGCGTCCAGACCGGGATATGCAGGGTGTTGGCGGTGTTGACCCACTGCTTGCCGGTATTGACCACACGGCCCACGACCGTTGCGCCCTTGAGGAACGGCAGGTCGTATTCGAGATTGCCATTAATGGTGTAGTTCGGCACACCGATGGCGGTGTTGCCGTCCTGAAGACCGTTTGCCGTATGCCGCAGATCGGCCTGAATGACGGTGCCGCCACCATTGAAGCGCAGGCCGGGCAGGATCTCACCATTTAGCGTCAGTTCGATGCCGCGGTTCCGCTGTAATCCGTCTTCACGGAAGGCAAACTGGCCCGTATTGCCGAGTGCGACGGAATAGGCGTTGGGCTGTGAAATCTCATAGACGGCGAGCGCGGCACTGAAGCGTCCCGTGTCGTATTTCGCGCCTACTTCATACTGCGTGGATTTGTAAGGCGGGAAAATCTCGCCCAGGTTCACGACATTTCCCGAAGCTGTCGGTCCCTGCGACAGGCCTTCGATCCGGTTGAAATACAGAGATGTCCTGCGTGTCGGATGAATGACCAGCCCCACGACCGGGGTGATGGCGTCCTGATCGTAATGGTTGTTCATCGCGCCCTGACCGGTCTTGCTGTAGGCGTAACCTTTGATGAGCATGTTCTGGTAACGGAAGCCGCCTGTCAGGGCGACACGGTCGTGGAAGAAGGACATCGTGTCCGAGAAGAACAGGCTGTACAGGCGCGTGCGGTTGGTGGACTGCGGGTCATTAAGCACCCCCCCAACAAACGTCTCCGCCGGGGCTGAAAACTGCGGCGTGTTGTAGATGTTGGTCGCACCGGGCGTCAGGGCCATCGCATAGGCGGCGGCGCTGTCTTCCCACAGGCCGGAACCGCCAGCGTTGATTTCATGGCGGATGAAGCCGGTGCGGAAATGAGCGCGAACGCCTGCGCGGGTGCTTTCGTTGGTCTGGTCGTAGGGCACATACATCGCGCCTGCCGTTCCGGCGCCGGTGACTGAGTTAGTGACGGTCGGGTTGGAATAATTGCCCTTTTCGTCACTGGTGAGGGCGCCGAATGCGCCATACAGCGTGATGTTTTTCGTCAGGTCATGCTCGACGTTCAGCATGCCGAAAACATAGTTCAGGTCATTATATGCCCAGCGCTGCCCGAAATTATGCGAGGGCGCGACAGGGCGGGGAACGGACGTGACGGCGCTGCCGAGGAAGATCGCCGGCCGGCCCCCGTCCACACCTTGGTTTTCATAGTCGATATCCATGGTGACGCGGGTGCGGTTGTCGCGGTCATGCCAGTCGAAATCCGCGCCCAACGTGGTGGAATGGCGGTATTCGTCCGTCACGGCGTCTTCGCCGCTCTTGCCTGCGACGTTCAGCCGCACGCCGAAATCCTTGTCCTGTCCGAACCGACGGCCAACGTCGATGCTGCCACCGCCCATGGCGCTGCTGGTGTAATCGCCGGTGAGGCGGGTGAGGGGGGCATTTGTTGCGTGTTTGAACAGCAGATTGATGTTGCCGCCGATGGCCGACCCGCTGGGCGCGGCCCCGTTGAGGAACGCGCTGGCGCCGTTGAGAACCTGCACCTGATCGTAAAGTTCGGGAGAGACAAGCTGCCGGGGCGTGATGCCGTAAAGCCCGTTGATCGAAACGTCGTCGCCATTTACGGCAAAGCCGCGGATGACGAACATTTCCGAGAAATTGCCGTAGCCATAGGTCGTGCGGACGGTCGGATCGTTTTCCAGCACCTCGCCCAGCGTCTGGGACTGCTGGTTCAGAATCAGGCTGGAATTGTAGCTGCGGATGTTGAACGGAACATCCAGTCCCTTTTTGTTACCCAGAGCCCCGAGCTGTCCGCCACTGCTGACCTGCATCTGGTCCCGGCGTCTGGCGCGGACAACGATTTCCTCGTCCTGACTGATCTGCTGGGCCTCGGTTGGAGACTTTGCCGAAGTAGTGGATGTCGTGTCGGCGACGGTGGAGACAGGGGCGGCGAAGGCTGGAAAAGCTGTTCCTGCCAGCAGCAGACAGGACAGGCGCGCAACCCGGAGCGGGTTTGAAAGCGGGATGGAAAGTGATGCGCGCACGGAAACCTCGAAGCAAGAAGCGGTTGCGCGCGTTATTGCGATAATGAGATTTATTCGCAACTAAAATATGACGTCCGGTTCGGAGCGGCGGCGATTTGCCAAAGCCGGGAACTCCTGTAGCGTAAAAGTCAGAGTTTTTTCATGACAGGAAATTGCCAGATGTCCTTTCGCCCCCTGCTCGCCCGGAGTGTTCTGAGCGTCTCGCTGGCTGTTGCGTCCTTCGCCGGAACGGCTGCTACGGAATACGCTTTTGCTGCGGCTCCCGCTCCAAATGTGCCGCTCAAGCTGATGAGCGTTGCCGTTCAGGGCAACAGCCGCGTTCCGACGGCAGATATTCTTCAGGCATTCGGCTATCACGCGGGGGATAAGGTGACCCGCAACGAGCTGGATGCCTCTCAGAAGCGCATCGGCGAACTCTATTCTTCGCGCAATGTCGGAACCAGCCTTGAGGAGCGTCTACGGATTTCGGGCGATGGCGTGGCTGTGAAGATTATTCTTGAGGAACAGGCTGCAAGCGCGCCGGCCCAGCCTACTGCCCTTGTTCTGGACAAGGTCGAGTTTCAGGGAAACAAAAAGGTTTCGACAGCCGATCTGGAAGCTGCGACCAAGCTTCGTGCGGGCGGACCTGTCTCGAACGAACTGCTCTCCGCAGACCAGCAGGCCATTCAGGGTCTCTACAAGGCCAAGAATGTCGGGGTATCTTTTCAGCCGCAGGCGACCTATCCGAACCACGACCAGCATGTCGTTCTGGTCTGGGTCATCAACGAACAGGACAAGGCTGCGAACTGACGCAGCCTGATCCGGAAAACGCCGCTCAGCCCAGCCTATCCGGGTCGAGCGGCTCTGGTGTGAGGATGGACGGCAGATAGAGCGGATGTTCAGGACGTCCGCTCTTGCTCAGGCGCAGGGCCGTGACCCTGATGCCGTTCTGTCCCATCAGCCGCGCAACTTCGGTTCCACGCCCGCGCAGGCCCTTGGCCTGCGGCGACCCGTAAGCCAGCACGACCAGATCGGCCTGCCGGGCCATCTCCAGCAGGTGGGCATCGTTGTCCGGCCCGACCGGATCGTTCACTTCCAGCAGACGCTTCTGGTCCGTGCAGCGATAGGCGAAGCTGTTGCCGACGAACATGCCGCCATAACCCCATGCCCGCGCGTAACGCTGGCACTTGGCGACAGTACGGTCATCGCCGAATTCAGTCGCCACAGACGGGTTCATCATCAGCCACATGACCATGGGGCGTGTGTCGTCCCAGACACGGCGCAATGTGTAGCGGTAGCAGTCTTTCGGGCCGCCATAGATCGCGGTGCTGCTGACATCCGCGGAGAGTTTCAGAGGGCCTGAATCGCCGACATGATGGTGGTCGAACAGGTCGGAAGGCGTTGAAATGGAAGGTGCGCTCACGGGGTCTGCTTCAGGGCCTTTACGGCGGCAAGTGCGCGCGAGACATGTTCGTCAGGAGACATTGACGCATAGCTCATGACGATATGACCGTCCGGCGCAATGACATAGGACGTCCGGCTTGCCATGTGCAGCAGGGGCATTTTGGCTGCATAGCTGCGGGTGATCTTGCCTGTCGGATCAGCAGCAACAGCGAAGGTGCTGCGGCATTCGCTGACCGAAAACCGATCCAGCTTGTCGATCGGGTCCATGGAAACACCGATCACGGTTGCGCCCTGTGCCTTGAAGTCGGGAATGGCGTCCGCGAATTCATGGGCTTCGATCGTGCAGCCCTTGGTGAAGGCTGCCGGATAGAAATACAGGACCACCGGGCCGGTCTTGAGGGCATCGGCCAGATGATAGGTGAACTCGTGCCCTCCGAGACTCGCAGGGGCCGAGAAATCCGGAGCATGGCTGCCGGTTTCGAGTGCGGCATGCGCCGGAGTGATCGTCAGGGCGCCGGAGAGGGCGACAGCACAGAAAGCGGTCGTTGCAAGAAAGCGGCGCATCGGGGTTTTGTATTCCTGTCAG
Organism: Gluconobacter sp. Dm-73; assembly: GCF_018256215.1. NCBI lineage: Bacteria > Pseudomonadati > Pseudomonadota > Alphaproteobacteria > Acetobacterales > Acetobacteraceae > Gluconobacter > Gluconobacter sp. Dm-73. The sequence goes on from NZ_JAERLW010000015.1 coordinate 9,931, forward strand.
AAAAGCGGGCCGACATGCGACCCGGCAAACGGATCAATAGGCGCCGGGCGGAACCACAACGCAGGGAGAACCGTGCGACAGACGGCGGCAGGCTGCAACCGCATTTTCATGTGACAGCCCCGTCAAACGCGCGCGGTAGAGATGGGACCGGCCATTTTTGACGCTTTCAACCTGTGATTTGGCGGACGCGACCACAACACCGCCTTTGCTGTGAGCCGTGGCGGTCGCAAGGCTCGCCTGCTTGGCATTGGCGAAAGCGCCGACCTGAATCGCCCAGTTTCCAGCCGTATTTCCCGGTGTGGCCGAGCTTTTGGCCGGAGCGGACGCTGCAGGAAGCGCCATGCGGTACTGGGGCCGGGTGGCGGGCATGACGGCCATGATCGGCTGGGGCTGGAGGTGATGCCCGATCGGGATTTCCTGTGCCGTCACGCGGTTGTCAGCCACATCGTCTGCGGGCACGGAGGCCTGACGCACGAGAGGATGAGCGGGCGCTGGCGCATAACCACGGGCGGCCCAGGCGGCGCTGATACTCGTTGGTGCCTCAGCCCCCGCAGCGGAGGCAACCTGAACCGGAGCTTCGGCAGGCGATGCCGCGCTCTGAGGCGTCGCATTCGGTGTGTCGGAATCTGTATCGTCAGAGGCCGTGTCGGCCGCTTCCCGGTGGCTCCACGCCGCACTGACGGCCTGTCGCTCAGAGGACGAAGTCGTCGGCGCTATATCGGCAGGCGGGGTGTTCTGGGCCAGCATGACCTGTGAATTGGGGTCGTGCTGTGCGACCAGAAGATCGGCTGCGGAGCGGTTACGAGGCGTGATCCCGGCGATATGCGGTCCGATCGCGGCGACATAGCGGCGTGTCTCGCGCGGTAGTGCGCGACCGCGACGCAGATAACGGTCAAGGCTGCCCGGACCGTCATTATAGGCCGCAAGGAAGCCGGGGGAGCCATAGATGTCATACATCTGGCGCAGATAGGCCGTGCCTGCGAGAATGTTGTCATGCGGATCGAAAGGATCTTCGCCAAGCCCGTATTGCTGGCGCATGTCGTCATAGGTCGGGGGCATGAGTTGCAGAAGGCCCATCGCGCCGGGAACCGATGTGATGAAATTGCCGTTATGGTCAAAAAGATGGCCGCCGGATTCCTGCTGCATCACGGCCCGGATCCAGGCATCGGGCACGTCAAAGCGCTCGGACGCCTCGCGGATATAAGGGCCCCACGGGTCTTCGGGGGGGCCGGGCGGGGCGTAATAGGATTTTGCATGGGCGCGGTAATTGGCCGCTTCCTGCGAGACCGGCATTTCCGAAGACGATCCCATATCGGCATTGTTGCCGGCACAGGCCGCCAGAAGCCCGACCAGACCGAACGCTGCGCCCGCACGGATGAAAGAAAGAGTGCGAACAGAAGTCCGGAAAGGAAAGACGGGTCTGGGCATCGGGTCTGGGCACCTGAGGAAAACTGGTCTCATTACGTCAAGCATACACGGGGATTGCGGCGAAACTAGGAAAAAGGGCTCTGGCGGACAGATTTTCTGAGGCAGGACTGCCCGCTGGTCTGAGTGTAGCGGAGATTCATTTCCCGAATATGAACTTCCCGGAATACGATGATCACTGTAGCGTCTTCTTGCCGGGACATAGGGGATCGGGTAGGCGGACAGTATGAGTGTACCTTCTCCAGCTTCCGATGTTGCCCGGGACGAAGCGCCGCGCAGGCAGACCCGTCGTGACGCGCCCCGTGGTAGCCCTGCTGCGCGGGCCTGGGCGGACTGGAAGGAAACCCGACGTCTCTGGAGACTGGGCGTCAGGCTGGGCTGGCTCGATATCCGGCTCCGCTATCGGGGGTCGGCGCTGGGACCGTTCTGGCTGACGATCACCTCCGCGCTGATGGTCGCCTCGATGGGTGTTCTGTACAGTCGGCTGTTTCATATGCAGCTTGCGACCTATCTGCCGTTCCTGTCGCTGTCGCTCACTTTGTGGAGCGTGGGGCTTTCAAGCCTGATCCAGGAATCCTGCACCTGCTTTCTGGAAGCGGAAGCCATGGTGCGCTCCGTCCAGTTGCCGCTTCTGCTTTATGCGCTGCGGGTGGTGGTCCGGAATGCGATTGTGTTTGCCCATAATATCGTGGTGCCACTCGCCGTATTCGCCATTTATCATGTCTGGCCGGGGGTGAATGCCGTTCTCGCGCTTCCGGCTCTTCTGCTCTGGGCTCTGGACGGGTTCGCTGCCTGCATGGTGTTCGGCTCTCTTTGCGCACGTTTCAGGGATATCGCACCCATTGTCGGAGCGCTGTTGCAGATCGTGTTCTATGTGACGCCGGTCATCTGGATGCCGCAGCAGCTCGGCGCAAAGGCGTCCTATCTGTTCTACAATCCGTTTTATCCGTTGCTGGAAATTGTGCGCGAGCCTCTGCTGGGGCGTGTGCCGTCTCTGCAGATCTGGGGGATTGCACTGATCACCAGTGTGATGTTCTGGCTGATTGCAGTACGCGCGTTTATCCGGGCGCGGGCGCGTCTGGTCTTCTGGATCTGACATCATGGCCCATATCCGTCTTGAAGATCTCTCCCTGTCGTTTCCCGTTCTGCATGGTGGCTCGCGTTCTCTGAAGAAGACGCTGCTGGCCCGTGCGAAAAGCACCGTGGCCGCCAAAACGGGCGCCGTGGGCGGCAGAATGCGCATTAGCGGCAATTCCGCTGAAGTCGTGGAAGTTCAGGCGCTTTTCAATATTAGCCTCACGATTTCCGAAGGGGAGAGGATCGGGCTCGTCGGACATAACGGGGCGGGAAAATCGACGCTCCTGCGTGTCCTCGGCGGGATTTATGAAACGGGCGAGGGGACACTGGATATCGAAGGCGATACCCACGCCCTTATTGACCCCAATGCGGGGATGAATGGCGAGTTGACGGGGCGCGAAAATATCCAGCTCTTCGCCTGCCGTATGGGGATGGGACGGGTCGCGACACAGGAGCTGGAGAAGGATGTGGAGGCGTTTTCGGATCTGGGAGCGTTTTTCGATCTTCCGGTCCGGCTCTATTCCTCCGGCATGTCTGTCCGTCTGGGCTTTGCGCTTGCGACGGTCCCGCGCCCCCGGATCCTGCTGATGGATGAGTGGTTCATGGCCGGCGACCAGAAATTTCAGGACAAGGCCCGTGCACGGCTTGAAGGCATGGTCGACGCCGCGGAAATTCTGGTGGTGACGTCCCATGCACTATCGATTCTCCGACAGTGGTGTACGCGCATCATCTGGATGGAAAGCGGGGAAATCCGTATGGATGGTCCGACTGAAGAGGTGCTGGACGCGTATGAAGCGGCGTTGGCGGTCACTCCGGTTTAAAGACGCTCCCGCCTGCTTTGTGGGGTATGGAGTTGGTATCCCGGCAGGCGTGGAGTAGGCTCCGAGGGGTTTTTACATTCAGGGAGACATTTCATGTCTTATGCCGCTATTGACGCCGCACGCGTCGCCAAAGCCTCCGAATCCGCGCTCCAGACCCTGTCGACCGTGAAGGAAACGTCCGAGGCCCATCAGCGCAAAACGATCATGATCGAGCGGATTCACGCGCTTGCCAAGGCCGCCGCCGAAACCAAAGACTGCAACGCCATTACCCTCACTTCTGAGGAATTCTGGCTGATTTCCAAGAACTGGTAACGCGATCTGAAGGCGGTGGAGCGAGCTGCCGCCTTCAGCCGTTATAGGAGGCCAGTTCGATCAGATTGCCATCCGGGTCACGGCAATAAACGGATGTGATCGGACCAAGGGCGCCAAGACGCGCAACCGGGCCTTCAACGATTTCCACACCGCATTTTTCCAGATGCTTGATGATCTGTTCGCTGGCGATGGCCGTCGTGAAGCACAGATCCGACGTTCCCGGCGCAGCGGCTCCGGCGGTATCCCAGCCCTCCGCACCTTCTGGGCGAAGATTGATCTTCTGACCACCAAAGCTTAGGGCCACGCGGTTGTTGCGCCCATATTCGTCGATATCCATGCCCAGAACCCGCTGATACCAGGACGCGGACAGGTCCCGGTTGCGGACGGTCAGCACGATATGGTCAAGGCGATCGACGGTAAAGCGCATGGGGATCCCTCATGAGAGCGACATTCAGGCCACTGGTTCCAGTCAGTATAGGCCGGAACCATACACTCTGGCTAACGCCTAGGTGGGTGGACGCTTGCGGAAGGCCGCGAGACTGACCACTTCCGCGTCTTTTTTGCCGTCTTCCGAAGAGGAGGGCTCCGGCTGGACGTCCGGATGGTGGGCCGGGTCGATATCGTCGGGCTCTACCGCACCTTCGGGGATTTCAATGTCCTCATCGTCTTCAAGCGGGGAATGGTTGAAGCGCAGGGCCATCCGGATATGGGGATCGGCAAAGGCCGTGATGGCGTTGACGGGAATGCACAGGATGCTCCCGACGCCGCCGAAGGAGAGGCCGACCGAAATCACGTTCTTGTCGCGGTCCAGCGCCAGATCCCAGAACTGGTGCTGGAGAACGATGGTCATTTCTTCGGGATACTGCGCCCGCAGTCGGGCAGGGATAATCACATCCGGCCGGTTCGTGCGGAACGTCAGATAGAAGTGATGGGCCCCTGGCAGCCCCTCGGCTGCAACATGCTCGATCGCACGCAGCATGACTTCACGATAGGCGTCTTCCACCCAGTCATCATAGGGGAGAAGGCTCTCGGGAAGCTCGTGCTCAAAGCCGTCCTGGCCGTTGTGATCGTCGTCGCTCATGGTCGCAAGCCTGATGTTTCGGTCAACTTTCATCAAGGGATGCGACAGACGGGCACAGATGGCAAGCCGTCTTTGAAAGGAATGTCGGAGACATGATGAGGTGGGAGGGCTTCTGTTGCCCGGTGCCCTCCCGAACCGCGCTTATCGCTTATGCAGCGACAGCGAGCACCTCTGAGTTATCGTTGGCACTTGTAAGTTTAGCCCGATGACGGTGGTACAATGCCGGGCAAAAGATAAGTCTTTACCGTGCGCGTCGAGCCTGTTTCGTCCCCACAGACCCCTTTTGCGAGGGGTTTTTCATGGTGGAGACGCCGGGCACTGCCCCCGGGTCCACAACACTTATTCCACTTACCGTTTATCGCCATAGCCGGGGACGAGCCCCTTGCACTGATGAACATAGGAGTGCGGCTGTTCGCCCGCAAGGGAAAAGAGGCCACGAAAAAAATTAGACGTCCGGAATCGTGTCAATCCGATTCATTCGGATGACGCGGGACGAAAGCGCATGCTAAAGCCGCCGCCATGGCACTGACATCCGAACAGCGCGCCGAGATCGAAGCTCAGCGCAGCGAACCCCAGCTTACGTCCCGTCCGACCGTGGCGGCGATGGAAAATCTGCTTTTCACGCCTTTCGAGGTGCTGGATCATGGTTTCCTGCGCGTGGTCGATTATATGGGCGACGATGGCGCGGTCGTGCAGGCTGCGCGCGTGTCCTATGGCCGGGGGACGAAGAAGGTCTCCGAAGATGCGGGTCTGATCCGCTATCTGATGCGTCACCGTCATTCGACGCCGTTCGAGATGTGCGAGATCAAGTTTCACGTAAAGCTGCCCGTGTTCGTCGCGCGGCAGTGGATTCGTCACCGTATGGCGAGCGTGAACGAATATTCGGCGCGCTATTCCATTCTGGACCGGGAGTTCTATCTTCCAGCACCCGATCAGGTGGCGACGCAGAGTAGTTCGAACCGGCAGGGACGCAGTGACGCACTGGATGCCGAGACGGCTCATGAGGTTCTCGAAATCCTGCGTCGGGATGCCAGCCAGTGCTATGACGATTACGAAAGTCTGCTGAACCCTGAGGGGACGGGACTGGCGCGTGAGCTTGCACGGATCAATCTGACCCTGAACACCTATACGCAGTGGTACTGGAAGATTGACCTGCACAATCTGATGCATTTCCTCGCCCTGCGCGCTGATCCGCATGCGCAGTATGAGATCCGTGTCTATGCGGAAAAAATGATTGAAATTCTCAAGGCCTGGGTGCCCGCGACATCTGCGGCATTCGAGGAATACCGCCTTGGCGCCTTTACGCTTTCGGCCGGGATGCTGAAGGTCGTGCGGCGGCGTTTGGCGGGTGAAACCGTCACGCAGGAAAATTCCGGCCTGACCAAGCGGGAATGGTCTGAAATGGCGGCGGTTCTGGATGCTCAATCCTGAGCCCAGCCCCGGCTTTGCATCTGCCGGGAAGGATTCCGCCGAAAGCGATCTTGAACGGCTGATGAGCGAGGCCCGGGAGGCGCAGGCTGAAAGTCCTGTGGAAGACGCTCCTGTAAAGCCACCCAGTCTTCTTGTCTGGGCTGGGATTGCTATCTCTCTTGTCCTGATATCTGTTGCTATTCACTTTTTCTGGCCAGCTTCATAAAATATTCAATTCAGTAAACGATAAGTAAAATCAGAGATTGTCTGTTTTTTTACTTTGTGAGCTGTCGTGAGAGATTCGCTGCGGATTCGTGTGAATTTTATCACACTTATCTCAGAGCTTTTTACAAACAGACTTATCCACAGGGTATTGCCGTCTGACTGAAGCGCTCCGATTCGTATGTTGGGGTGCGTGAAATTTTCTAATGCGCTGATTTAATACAATAATTTTAGAATCGGGTCACAAGCCCGATCAGGATTTGGCGCCAAGTCTGTCAAGAAGATTATTGGAATACCCACATTTCACCCTCTGCGGGTGCGATACTTGTGCATTACTGGTGCGGGTGAGAATTCTGATTTTGTGGCAAAAATGCGCAGGTAAACTACGCCCTGAACGGCGTTGACCGTCCGTTAGCTGCTGTCGCCATGCTTTTTGGAAAAGCTGGTGCCGGGTGAGGGATTTGAACCCCCGACCTTCGGTTTACAAAACCGCTGCACTACCACTGTGCTAACCCGGCATCGGCAGTGCGGCTTTTTCCATGTTCGGGGCTGTCAGGTCAAGCTCCCGAAAACGATTCTCTGTTCGCGTGCCGGATTTTCGTTTGAATTTCAGTGCGGGATAGGCGTGGTCAAATCGGCGGGCGGCGGCAGATGCTGCGAGTCTTTCGTAAAGCCATAGCCGTCGGAAGAAAGCCCCTGATGCGTGACCGTATGGGAGCAGCCAGCCAGCGTCAGGCCTGCTCCTGTCAGGCAGGCGCCGAGGAAAAGAATACGGATCATGACGGCTCTTTCGTACTGTGTTCGGAAGACAGGGAACGGGCGACAGCCTGCGCAAGCCGTGTATAGGCCTGAGCCGCTTCGCTGTCGGGTGCGGACAGGATGATCGGGGTCCCGTCATCGCCACTTGCGCGAATATCGGCGAGCAGCGGGATCTCCGCGAGGAACGGAACGCCCATTTTCTCTGCTTCGGCCTTTGCCCCCCCGTGGCCGAACAGTTCCGTCCGGTGGTTGCAGTTCGGGCAGCAGAAATAGGACATGTTCTCGACGACGCCGAGGATCGGGGTTTCCATCCGCTCGAACATGGCCACACCGCGCCTCGCATCCAGCAGCGCGATATCCTGCGGGGTGGAGACGATAACTGCGCCGCCCGTCGCAAGTTTGGGGCCGAGCTTCTGGGCCAGCGTCAGCTGCGCGTCGCCGGTGCCGGGGGGCATGTCGATCACGAGAACGTCGAGTTCCCCCCATTCGACTTCGCCCAGAAACTGCGTCAGCGCGCCCATGACCATCGGGCCACGCCAGATCATGGCCTGGTTTTCGTCCACCAGATAGCCGATGGACATGCTCTTCAGACCCCAGGCTTCGATCGGCAGGATCGTGCCGTCCACAACGTCCGGTCGTGTGTTGCGTCCCAGCATCCGGGGGAGGGAGGGGCCGTAGATATCCGCGTCCAGAAGGCCGGTCTTAAGGCCTTCCCGCGCAAGGCCGACCGCAAGATTGACGGCTGTGGTGGATTTGCCGACGCCGCCCTTGCCCGATGCGACCGCAATAACGGCCTTCACACCCGGTAGAAGCGTTTCGGGAGCATGTCGGCTCGCGGCGTTGCGACGTTTGTCGCCCAGATTGAAGGGACGGTGTCCTCCGCCCTGTGCGGGCGCATTGGCGGCGGTCGGCGTTGCGGGGCGATGAGACGTGAAGGACAGGGTCGCGCCCGTGATGCCCGGCAGGCTCGCGATCGCGGCTTCGACGCGCGGTCGCAGGGGCTCCACGCGCGAGGCATTGTCCCGTGACGTCGCCAGAGAGACGTGCGCATGGCCGTTCTGAACTGAGACGCTCTCAAGCGCTGCGAAAGACAGGACGTTCGAGCCCTGACTGTCCTGCTCGGATTTCAGGATATCGGTAATGCGGGTTTCGGCGCTGGGGGCATCCGTCTCGGGCGAGGCGGGCGGCATGTCGTTGGGGGGCGTGGTGTCAGTCATGCCGGGCTCTCATCAGGGAAAATATCACGTCTGGAAAGATTTTGACGCTATCATGAATGGGCTGCAAACGCACCTTGAACGGCAGGATGGTGACGAAAGGCCATGTTCTGCGTTAGCGTGCGGGTATGAAAAACCCGTCTGTCCGTCTTTCTGTTTCCGTTCTGGCGCTGTCCCTGTCCCTTTCCGCAGGCTGGGCGCTGAGCGCGGCTCCGGCGCTGGCTCAGGATGCTGCGCCGGTTGCAGGCCAGCCGTCTTCCGTACCGACTCCTGCGCCACGTTCGGTGCCGTCGAGCTTTGCGGATCTGGCAAACAGGCTCCTGCCGTCGGTCGTGAACGTCTCGACCTCCGCTGTGCTCAAGCCTGCGAAGACGGATGACAAGGGGCCGGATTCCAGCGATCCGGACGGCCCGCAGGTGCCCCCGTTCCAGCAGGGCTCACCGCTGGAAAAATTCTTCCATGATTATCTGAAGCACAAACCGGCCCCGAACCATCCGCCCCGTCGTCAGCAGGCGTTGGGTTCGGGCTTCATCATTGATGCGTCCGGCATCATCGTGACGAACAATCACGTCATCGAAGGGGCAGATCAGGTCAGCGTCACGCTTCAGGACGGGACCGAGATGCCGGCGCGGATCGTGGGACGGGACAGTCAGGTCGATCTGGCCGTGCTGGAGGTCAAGCCCAAGCGTCCGCTTCCGACCGTCCCGCTGGGCCGGAGCGACAAAGCGCGGATCGGGGACTGGGTTCTGGCGATCGGCAACCCGTTCGGGCTGAACGGAACCGTGACGGCAGGCATCATTTCCTCGCGCGGACGAAACGTCGAACACGGTCTGTATGACGACTACATCCAGACCGATGCCGCCATCAATCGCGGCAATTCCGGCGGTCCGCTGTTCAATCTGTCCGGTGAAGTCATTGGCATCAATACGCTGATCTATGGCGGCTCGGGGGGGGATTCCATCGGGATCGGTTTTGCTATTCCGGCGGATGATGCGCGGGGGATCATCGACCAGCTTCGGCGCACCGGGCATGTCTCGCGCGGCTGGATGGGGCTGAAATTCCAGGATGTGACGAACGACATCGCCGAGACGCTCGACTTCCGCAAGCCGGACGGCTCCAACGGTAAGGGAACGCTGATTTCGGAAATCGATCCGAAAGGCCCGGCTGCAAAAGCGGGTCTTGAGGTTGGCGACATCATCACCCGCGTCAATGATCAGGACGTGACCGGCCAGACCATGCCGCGCATCATTGCCGCCATTCTGCCGGGAACGCAGGCGCAGTTGACGGTCTGGCACAAGGGCGCCCTCAAAACGCTGCCGATCACGCTCGCGCAGTCCCCCACGCCGCCGGATATGCCGCCATCAGACACGCACCAGCCGGAGCACCGTCATGCGGCTCTGGGTGAGCTGGGGGTGACGGTCAGTGCGATCGACGCGGACGCACGCACGCAATATGCTCTGTCTGACGATCAGCGCGGCGTTCTCGTCTCGCGGGTCGAGGCAGGCAGCCCCGCCGCCTCGCGCGGGATTGTGGAAGGCAACGTGATTACGCAGGTCGGGCAGGACCAAATCAACACCCCCGACGATTTCGCCAAGGCCGTGCAAGGCCTGCACGAGCGCAAGAAGACGGAAGCCCTGCTGCTGGTGCAGGACGACGACGGGCTGCGCTGGGTTCCGGTGCCCTTTCTGGGGAACTGATTTTCACCTGAACTGAAATGTGAGCATGAATGTTCTGATACGTCTGGGCCGAGCCTGGCTGCCTGCGCTGCCCCGGAACAGCAGTTGGCGCGAAGTCATGCGTCCCGCAATACGCCAGACCATCCGGGTTCTGGTGTCGGTGGTCGTGGCGTGGATCGTTGGATCGCTCATGCATCTGCAGGAAACGATCTGGGCGCTGGTTACGGCCCTGATCGTGACGCAGTCCAGCATCAGTCAGACTATGGCCACGGCCCGCGACCAGATCAGCGGGACGGTGATCGGAGCGCTGGCGGGCGGGTGCGCGGTCGTGCTGGAAATCACGACGGGTCTGCGCTGGATTCCGTTCTGGATCATGTTGACGCCGCTGGTGTTCCTGACGGCCATTCAGCCGACGCTGCGTTTCGCCTGCATCACGCTGATGATCGTATATCTGTTTCCCAGTCAGGGCAGCCCGTTTCTGCCGCTGGTCACGCGGCTTCTGGCCATTGTCATGGGCGTGGCGGTGTCGATCGTGGTGTCATTCCTCATTCTGCACAGCAGTGCGCGCAAGCAGGCATTCCATACGGCCGGGCGTCTGTTACGGCGCATGGACCAGCTTCTTAAAAGTGCGCTCGACCAGAATACGGGATGGACGGCCATCGAGCAGCAGAACGATGACTGTGTGGCGCTGCTGATGGAGCTTGAGGATGCCGTCACCGAAGCGCGGCGTGAACGGCTAAAGGAACTGGAACAACGTGATCCGGTTCTGGCAGCGCTGCCACGGCTTATGCGGCGCCTGCTGAATGACACGATGCTGGTCGCGCGGGCCATTGCGACGGGGCGCGCGGCGGGAAATACAGGCCTGATGCCATTGTACAAGGGGCTGAGCCATGCGCTCCGGGCGCTGGCACATAGTTGTGAAGAACAACTGACCGCGAAGAACAGCCAGCATCTGCGACAGGCGCAGGATGAAGAAATTCTTCATCTCCTGCCACGTCTGGAAGAACAGACCCGGCCGGAGATGCGCTTTGTGATGTCCCTTTTCCGGGAAGATCTGGAAAGAGCTGTCGGCGTGGTCATGCGCGAAGATGTGAGTGGCATGAAAGGGCTCTGAGGCCTCTTTTCCAGGGTCTTTGCGGCGGACGGTTCCGGGGGCTGTTGAAACCGTTATTCGGCTTTTGCGTTGTTCGGAGGCTATGATGGCACATGCCCGGCCTTGTCGGTCCCCGTCAGAGACCGGCCCGAAACCACGGAGAAGTCCATGATTACGCGCGAAACCCTCAAATCTCTTCCTGCCAATGTCCAGGCGCCCCCTTACGACATTGACGGCGTGAAACCGGGGATCGTGCATTTCGGTGTGGGTAACTTTTTCCGGGCGCATGAGGCGTTTTATGTGGAGCAGATCCTCGAACACGCGCCTGACTGGGCGATCATCGGCGTTGGTCTGACGGGCAGTGACCGCTCAAAGAAAAAGGCCGAAGAATTCAAAAAACAGGACTGCCTGTATTCCCTGACCGAGACGGCACCTTCCGGCAAAAGCACGGTGCGCGTCATGGGGGCGCTGCGCGATTATCTTCTCGCCCCGGCAGATCCTGAAGCCGTGCTGAAGCATCTGGCCGATCCAGCGATCCGCATCGTGTCCATGACGATTACGGAAGGCGGCTACAACATCAACGAAACGACCGGTGCGTTCGATCTGGAAAATACAGCGGTGAAAGCCGATCTGCAGAACCCGGAAAAGCCGTCCACGGTCTTCGGTTATGTCGTCGAGGCTCTGCGTCGTCGCCGGGATGCCGGACACAAGGCGTTTACGGTTATGTCCTGCGACAACCTGCGCCATAATGGCAATGTCGCCCGCAAGGCCTTCCTCGGCTATGCGAAAGCGCGTGATCCGGAACTGGCGAAATGGATCGAGGAGAACGCGACTTTCCCGAACGGAATGGTTGATCGCATCACCCCGACCGTTTCAACAGCCATCGCCAAGAAACTGAACACGGCCAGCGGGCTGGATGATGACCTGCCGTTGGTGGCCGAGGATTTCCACCAGTGGGTTCTGGAAGATCAGTTCGCAGATGGCCGTCCGCCGCTTGAAAAAGCTGGTGTGCAGATGGTCGGGGACGTGACGGACTGGGAGCACGTCAAGATCCGGATGCTCAATGCCGGGCACGTCACGCTCTGTTTCCCGGGCATTCTGGTTGGCTATGAGAATGTGGATGACGCCATCGAAGACGGCGAACTCCTGGGCAATTTGAAGAACTACCTCAACAAGGATGTCATCCCGACCCTGAAGGCGCCGTCAGGCATGACGCTCGAAGGCTATCGGGACAGCGTCATCAGCCGTTTCTCCAACAAGGCGATGTCGGACCAAACGCTCCGGATTGCCAGCGATGGCTGTTCCAAGGTTCAGGTGTTCTGGACGGAAACCGTGCGCCGGGCGATCGAAGGCAAGCGCGATCTGTCGCGCATTGCGTTCGGAATTGCGTCCTATCTCGAAATGCTGCGTGGACGGGACGAGAAAGGCGGAACGTATGAATCGTCCGAGCCGACTTATGGCGAAGCTGAATGGAAGCTTGCCAAGGCTGATGATTTCGAAAGCTCTCTGAAGCTTCCGGCATTCGACGGATGGCGCGATCTGGACACGTCCGAACTGGATCAGAAGGTCATCGCGCTCCGAAAGATCATTCGCGAAAAGGGTGTGAAGGCCGCCATTCCGGCCTGAAGACATTTTTCGGAGTTAAAAACCCGCGCTCAATAGGAGCGCGGGTTTTTTTTATGCTCAGATCTGTCCCAGCAGGACAAGAATCACGACGATGACCACGATCAGGCCAAGTCCGCTGGAGGGGTAGTATCCCCATTTTGAGCTGTACGGCCATGACGGCAGCGCACCGATCAGCAGGAGGATCAGGATTACAAGAAGGATCAGTCCCATGGCACATCTCTCTTGCCGGTTGAGACTGCTTTACGCGCGTTGGTGAATGAAAGTTTCCGCAATATTGCGAAAGATCAAAGCTGTCGGTCGCGCTTGATGCGGTCCCAGGCGGCGTTGATGCGGGCGACCTTGTCCTGCGCGCGGCGGCGCTCGGCTTCGGACATGGGTTTCTGTGCCAAAACGTCCGGATGGTGTTCGCGGATCAGGGTCCGCCAGCGGACACGCACTTCGGTATCGGTGGCGGTACGCGTGATGCCGAGAATGCGATAGGCATCCGGTTCGTTCGAACTGGCAGCGCGGCTGTTGCCACTTTCCGCCCGATCCCACGCCCCTGCGGGGAGGCCGAAGGCGCGGTGGACACGCTGGAGGAAGTCGACTTCCTTAGGGTGCAGCTTGCGGTCTGGTCCGGCATCGGCACGGGCGATGCGGAACAGGGCCGTCATAAGGTTTTCAAGCGGTGCCGTGTTGTCGGCATAGGCGGCCCCCATTTCGCGGGCATACATCTCGAAGTCATCCGTACGGTCGCGGGCGCGATCGAACAGCATGCCGACTTCCTTGACGTTGTCGGATGGGAACTGGAAACAGGTCTTGAAAGCGTTGATTTCGTGACGGTTGACCGGGCCGTCGATCTTGGCCAGCTTTGCACACAGGGCGACAAGCCCGATGGCATAGAGCTGATCCCGCTTGCCCAGCGCCGCCGCGATCTTGGCTGCTCCAAAAAAGGCTGCGCTGTTGGGGTCAGGCCGACCATTTGCTGGGAAACGCTCGCTCCATCCCCCCGTTGAGGGTTTGAGCAGGGAACCGCTATCGGCAGCATGTCCCAAGGCCGCGCCCATCAGCGCTCCGAAAGGACCACCAACCGCGAAACCCGCGACACCACCGAACATCTTGCCCCAGATAGCCATGAGTTCAGCCTAGCACGCCCGTCCTCGGCGGCAAATGACAGATCGTACAGCCGCACGTCACGCGGTCTGAAAGCTTTTGCGTGAGGCGTGCTATGAAAGCGGAATGACGAACCCGGCCCCTCTTCAGGCTTTGTGGTGCTAGGGTTTCAGACTGTTTGACGGATATTTGTATGACTTCTTTGCTGCCCCCTCGTACTGACGATGAACTGATGGAGCTTCTGATCCGCCGGCTGCCCGAGAAGTTGCAGACGGTGCTGAACTGGCTGCGGGAACCGTCGCATAAATGGGTACGGATTCCGGCGGGCGTGCTGTTCATGCTGGGGGGCGTCCTGTCGATCCTGCCGGTTCTCGGATTGTGGATGCTGCCGGTTGGCATCATGCTCCTGTCACAGGATATTGCGCTGTTCCGCCGTTTGCAGGGCCGCGTCCTGCGTTGGGTCGAACGCAAGCACCTCGACTGGCTGGGACTAAACACCTAGCCTGAGGTTTCAATCCGCTTTTGCAGGTGCAGAAGTGCGGCAACCCGAAGCGCAGACGCCAGCGGACGTTCGGGCGGCCGTGTCGCGTCCAGCGAGGCGACCAGTGAGGCAAAGCTCTGCTGGCGCGTCGTGGCGATCATGTCCAGAACCGTCCAGAATTCGGGTTCGAGTGCCACGGACGTCCGATGGCCGGACAGGGACAGACTGCGTTTGACGAGATCGCTCATGCGGGGTGGTCCTCAAGCTGTTTGATGGCCCAGTCTGCCGTCTCGGCAATATCCGGGTCCGGATCTGCCAGCAGCTCTTGCGCGGAAGGGAGAAGCGACGGATCGGCGGAGTTGCCAATGGCGATCAGCACATTGCGTACAAACCGGTTGCGCCCGATCCGCTTGATGGGCGAGCCGGAAAAGAATGCCCGGAAGGTCGCATCATCCAGCCGGACCAGTTCATCAAGTTTCGGCGCCACCAGTTCGGGGCGGGCCTGAAGCTTGATATGCCGTGCGCTCTCGGCAAAGCGGTTCCACGGACAGACGGACAGGCAGTCGTCGCAGCCATAGATGTGGTTGCCAATTTTCGGGCGCAGGTCATGGGGGATCGGGCCTTTGTGCTCGATCGTCAGATACGAAATGCAGCGGCGCGCATCCATCCGGTAGGGCGCGGTAAAGGCATCGGTCGGGCAGGCGGTCAGGCAGCGCGTGCAGGAACCGCAGCTTCCACCTTTGGGCGCAGAAGGCGCGAGTTCCAGCGTGGTATAGATTTCGCCCAGAAGCAGCCAGGAGCCATGTTCCCGCGACACGAGACAGGTGTGCTTTCCCGTCCAGCCGAGTTGCGCCTTCTCCGCCAGTGCGCGCTCTGAAACTGGCGCGGTATCGACGAACACCTTCACCTGCGTCTCTGGTCCACCCAGTTTGACGACATACTGCGCCAGATGCTTGAGCATGCCCTTGATGACGTCGTGATAGTCGCGGTTACGGGCATAGACGGAAATATTGCCGCATTCGGGATCGGTCGTCGGTCCTTCCGCCGGGGCATAGGACAGGCCTAGCGAAATTACGCTTCGCACTTCGGGCCAGAGCGCCTGAGGATGGGCGCGTTCTTCGATGCGCGTCTCCATCCATTCCATTGTTCCGTGATGGCCCTGAGCGACGAATTCCCGCAGACTCTGCGCGACCTCCGGCCCAAGTTCGGCTTTGCAGAACCCGACCGCATCAAAACCCAGATGACGCGCATGGTCCGCAATCCGGGTTTCAAGCCCTGTGGCGGGTGTCGGAAAATCAGGCATGAAAAGAGATTGGTCTCACCGGTGAACGGACATCCATTATGTCATCGGGCATGCAAATGGACCAGCTTTTCCAGTGTTCGGAAGGCTCGTTTCAGACGGGGTTTGTCACGATCTGAAAATGGCTTGCCACGTCGGGGGCGGAGCGGCATCGTTGGGCCATGCGATATCCTTTCCGCTCCATTCTGCCCGCTGCTGTTCTGGGCATGATTTCCGTTCTGGCACTGCATCCGGTCGCACAGGCTGCCTCGTCCGCCGCGCAGGTTTACGATCACGTCCGGAACGATCCGGTGCGTCTGAACATGTTCCTGCGGGATTTTCCCAAAGGGGCGGATCTGCACAATCATCTGGCTGGCGCGATTTATGCTGAGAGTATGCTAGACTGGGCTGCACGCGATGGATTGTGCGTGTCCCTGACGGAAAAACGCATTCTCGACCATGCCTGCACCCATCCGGGAGACGGCGAATTTCCTGCTGCCGACCTGTCGCACCATGCGGGATCGGAAAATGCGCTGATCGATGCGCTGTCCATGCGCGATTTCGTGCCGTCGCCGGGGGATGCTTCCGGCCATGACCATTTCTTCGCGACCTTCGCACGATTTAACGCCATTGCCGACGCGCATGAGGGCGAAATGCTGGCCGAAGCCCGCGACCGTGCCGCGCGCGACCATGTGACGTATCTGGAACTGATGATCTCGCCCGGGATTGGTCCGATGATTGGGGCCGGTTTCCATCATCCGTTGCGGGGCGACGACCTCGCTTTCGCGCATCAGGCGCTCGTTCCGGAAATTCCGGCACTGGTGCAGAAGGCGCGCGCCGAGACGGACCGGATGGAGGCTCAGGCCCGGGACGTGCTGAAATGTGGAACACCGCAGGCCCATCCGGGATGCGCGGTCACGGTGCGCTATCTGTTCCAGACCTTGCGGACGCTGCCGCCTCAGGCCGTTTATGCGCAGCTCGATGCCGGATATGCGACTGTGAAAGCCGATCCGCGCTTCGTCGGGCTGAATATCGTCGCCCCTGAAGACGACGCGACCGCCATGCGCGATTACGACCTGCATATGCGGATGTTCCATTTCCTGAACGGCGTGTATCCGGGCGTGAAGCTGAGCTTGCATGCCGGCGAACTCACGACGGGCCTCGTGCCCACGGAGGGTCTGCGTCATCATATTCGCGCAGCCGTCGATGTGGCGGGTGCCAGCCGGATCGGGCACGGCGTGGATGTGGCGCTGGAGGACGATCCTGAATCGCTGCTGTCCGAAATGGCGCGGCGTTCTGTAATGGTGGAAATCAACCTGACCAGCAATGACGAAATCCTCGGCGTTAAAGGCGCGGCCCATCCGTTTTCGCTGTATCGCCGCGCCGGGGTGCCGATGGCGTTGTCCACGGATGATGAGGGCGTCTCACGTGGGGATCTGACACAGGAATATGTCCGTGCGGCTCAGACCTATGATCTGTCCTATGCCGATCTGAAAACGCTGTCCCGCGCCGGGCTGGAGTATGCGTTCGTGCCAGGCCCAAGCTTATGGTCCGATCATCAGCCGGGGCAGTTCGTTCCGGCCTGCCGGACTTTGCCTGTCACATCCGCGTCCTGCTCGGCGTTTTTGAAATCCAGCGAAAAAGCCCGTCTGCAATGGGCGCTTGAAGAGCGGTTCGGTACGTTCGAAGCCGCTGTCACACATGAGGGTCTCTATCAGTGAAATCTGTCTCAACCGTTTTCGGGGCCGCGCTCCTGTCCTTCTGTGTGTCTGGTCTGGCGTTGGCCCATGCCCCGATCCCCGTTCGCGTCGTCGTCGTCACGACGTTCGAGATCGGCAAGGATACGGGCGATACAGCGGGCGAATACCAGAACTGGATCGAGAAACTGCCCCTGCAGCAGACGATCCCGGCCCCCGGCACCGATCATGACGTGATGCACTACAATCCGGATCTGCATGTTCTGGGCATCGCGAGCGGCGAGGGACCGGAGCACATGGCCTCGGCCATCACGGCCCTCGTGCTCGATCCGCGGTTCGATCTGCGACATGCCTATTTCGTGCTGGCAGGGATTGGCGGGATTGATCCGAATTTTGGCACCATCGGCTCGGCCGTCTGGGCGCCGCGCGTTATCAATGGTGGCCTGTCTCATCTGGTGGACCCGCGTGAAATTCCTGCCTCATGGCCGGACGGGTTTACGCCCGTGCAGGGCAGCACTCCGGATGAAAAGCCGCGCCCTGCGCTCCATTCCGGCATGGGGGACATGGAATACACGCTCGACCCGGCCCTCGTGCAGTGGGCCTATGGGCTGACGAAGGACATCACGCTTCCCGACAATGACGGTTTGAAGGCCTCGCGCCTGCGTTACACCGGCTTTGCCGCAGCCCAGAAACCGCCTTCCGTCCAGCTTGGCGACACGATTTCTGGCGAGACGTTCTGGGTCGGCGCGAAAATGAACCAGTGGGCCGAGCGCTGGGTGAAATACTGGACGGATGGACAGGGCGTGATGGCCACGACGGCGGAAGAAGACGTCGCGTTCTGTCAGGCACTGGCGCTTCAGGGCAAGGCCGGAAGCGTTGATCCGAAGCGTGCGCTGATCCTGCGGACGGCCAGCAATTTCGACATGCCCCCGCCGGGCCAGAGTGCGGCGCAGCTTCTGTCGGACGAAGCGCATGAGACGGGCTTTTCAGGATTTCAGGCTTCGGTCGATGCAGCCTATACTGTGGGAAGTGTGGTCGTGAAGGAACTGGCGACGCACTGGGATCGGTACGGCAAGGCCTTGCCGTCGGCGCAATGAAGCATGTCTGATCAGCCGCCTCTCCAGACCGGTGTTCTCGAACGCCGGATGGGGAACTGGGCGCGAAATCGGCTGCCGCCTGTCCTGCGGGATGCTATCCTGTTCGTGCTCAAACAGGGCTGGGCCGCGCTGTTTGGCGGCCTCTTGCTGGGGGCGGCCCTGCTCACGAGCGTTTTCTGGCAGCCCGCATGGCCGGTGCACCGCTATGATGCGCTGTTCGTGTTCGCCATCGTGGTCCAGCTTCTTTTCCTTGCACTGAAGCTGGAAACCTGGACGGAAGCGCGCGTCATCGTGCTGTTCCATCTGACGGGAACGGCCATGGAGTGGTTCAAGGTCCGCGTGGGCGCCTGGGGCTATCCCGAACCCTGTTTCTTTCGTGTGATGGATGTACCGCTGTTTTCAGGCTTCATGTATGCCAGCGTCGGCAGTTACATGGCGCGCGCCATTCGTATTTTCGACATGCGCTTCATCCCTTATCCGCCATTCTGGCAGACATTTGGTCTGGCGCTGCTGATTTACGTCAACTTCTTCTCGCATCATTTCATTCCCGACCTTCGATATGCACTCTTTATGGGCACGCTCGCGGTCTATGGTCGCACCATGATCCATTTCCGGATCACACAGCGCGACTGGTGGATGCCGCTGCCTCTGGCCGCGTTCCTGTCGAGTGTTGCGCTCTGGATTGCCGAAAATGTCTGCACGACGAGCGGCATCTGGCGTTATGCGGGGCAGCATGGGCACCAGATGGTCGGTTTCAGCAAGATGGGATCGTGGTACCTGCTGCTTTACGTCGCCTTCATGACCGTCACGCTGCTGGATCGAAACCGGTTTTATCCGACCGCAAAAACCCGGGCTGCGACCTCTGGTCAGCGTGTCGGAACGTGGTCGCGGTAGCGGTCCCAGTGTGTGGCCAGTTCGCGCACGACCGGCTCTCCAGCGCGTTCGTTGTTGTCATAGGCGACGGCCTGCCCCGGTCCTTCGTCTCCCATGGACGCCGTGACCGAAACGCCGGGCGGGGGCATATCGAAATTGCTGCCTGAGCGCAGGACCATAATCCGCTCCGGATCAACATAGCCCAGCCGTGCCAGCATCCGCATGTCGTACTGGTAGTGCTGGCTTTCCTCATTAGTCATGACGAAATGTCCCTGACCTTTCGTCCACATCGAGACCCAGTTTTCGGCCCAGCGGTTGCGTTCCGCGCCATGCCAGTAGCGCTCGGTACCCAGCGTCTCGCCCATCAGCACCATCGGCGGCTTCTGCGCTTGCGGATAACCGGCCCACGCTCTGCGACGTTCGGCAATCACCGGATCATCCGAGAGTTTTACGTTCTGGCTCAGGGCAAAAGCCCAGCGCGCCAGACCACGGTTGAGCGGATAGGCCTTGGTTAATTGCGCCACATCCGTCACGGAGCCATAATGGTTCGGGTTGTCGGGCAGGGTGTCCGGACGGCTCGCACCGATGGCGTAGAGGCCGTAAGGCCAGCCCTTCGGAATGGTGCGGTCGTCGATTTCGCGCAGGGCGTCCGCATCCACGACCCATTGCGCCCAGGCGACGCTGCCGACCGATGCCATATTCGGATTGACGCCGGAAATGCCGGTGAACAGCCAGTAGGTGTGGTGCAGGTCAAAGCGCGGATCGAGTGCCAGTGCGTGCAGATCCATATCGCCATGGCGCAGGACGATGCCGTACACGCCATCCTTATTGCGGCGGAGCTGGTCCGGGACGCCGCGGATGGAGACGGTTTCGTCCAGATGCAGACGTTCCACCCAGTCCTGATACTCGCCGGGCGCGTCCCCGGTATCGTGCCCGACTTCGAAGTTCGCCACGACCAGAACGCGGATTTCTTCCGGCGCAGCGAGGGCCGTTCCGGTTGCGAGAGCGGTGCCTAGAATGAAAGCGGAAACGACGTTGCGCATCGAAGGGTCTTTCTGAAGGTGAGGCAGGGCTCTGCCCTGCACCCGGAAGGGGTCTTGACCCCTTCACCCCAATTTATAAATCGGGATCAAAGGGACTGAGGCCCTTTGTGGGGTCTGGGGCAAAGCCCCAGCTTACAGGGCCAGATCTGGCATGGGCCATTCGTCTTCGGTCCAGTCGCCTTTGGCCCAGTCTTCGCGCAGCTTTACGGCAAGTGCATCGAGCGTACCGTCTACGATGGCGGCGCGGATCTGGCGCATCAGGCGCTGGTAATAGGCCAGATTATGCCATGTCAGCAGCATCGGGCCGAGCATTTCGTTCGCGCGGAACAGATGATGCAGATAGGCGCGGCTGTAGCGACCGGCGACGGGTGTATCGTCATGAGGTGTCAGCGTGCGAGTGTCTTCGGCGAAACGGGCGTTCCGCAGATTGATGGCGCCGCGCTCGGTATAGGCGCGGGCCGTGCGACCCGCGCGCGAGGGCATCACGCAATCGAACATGTCCACGCCGCGCATGACCGCGCCCAGCAGGTCGTCCGGCGTGCCGACGCCCATCAGATACCGCGCCTTGTCCTGCGGCAGCATTGGCGTGGTGAAGTCCAGCGTCGAGAACATCAGTTCCTGACCTTCGCCCACGGCCAGGCCGCCGATCGCATAGCCTTCAAAGCCAATCTCGGTCAGGGCCTTGATGGAATATTCGCGTAAGTCCCGCTCGGTGCCGCCCTGCACGATGCCGAACTGACCGTATCCCTCACGCGCCACGAAAGCCTCGCGGGAGCGGGCGGCCCAGCGCATGGACATTTCCATGGATTTGCGCAGGGCTTCGGGTGTGGCGGGCAGGGCCGGACATTCGTCGAACGCCATGGTGATGGTCGCATCGAGCTTGAACTGGATGTCGGTCGAGATTTCCGGTGTCAGGCGGTGCTTGCTGCCGTCGATATGTGAGCGGAACGTCACGCCGTCTTCATCGAGCTTGCGCAGCGCGCCGAGTGACATGACCTGAAACCCGCCGGAATCAGTCAGGATCGGGCCGGGCCAGTCCATCATTCTGTGCAGGCCGCCCAGCTTCTGCACACGGTCCGCCGTGGGGCGCAGCATCAGATGATAAGTGTTGCCCAGAACGATGCCCGCACCCGTGGAGCGCACGGCGTCCATTGTCATGCCCTTGACCGTGCCGACGGTGCCGACCGGCATGAAGGTTGGGGTCGGGACTGTGCCGTGGCGGGTGTGCAGATGGCCCGCGCGCGCCATACCGTAGGTTGCTTCAGGCACCCAGGTCATTTTGGTGGCGTGATCGGTTTTGTGGTCGCTCATGGTGCGCGCTCCAGCAGGCAGGCATCGCCATACGAATAGAACCGCAATCCGTTGGCGATGGCGTAGGCATAGGCCTCACGCATGGTCTCGGTGCCGCTGAACGCGCAGACGAGCATGAACAGCGTCGAACGCGGCAGATGGAAATTGGTCATCAGGACGTCCACCGCCTTGAAGCGGTATCTGGGTTTGATGAAAATGGAGGTTTCGCCACGCCATGAGGCCACGGTCCCGTCTTCGCGGGCCGCGCTTTCCAAAAGTCGAAGTGACGTTGTGCCGACGGCTACGATCCGACCGCCGCGGGCGCGGGTCTCGTTGATGGCGGCGGCGGTTTCGGCGTCGATCTCACCCCATTCCGCGTGCATCTTATGCTCGGCAATGGTGGAGCGGACGGGCAGGAACGTGCCCGCGCCGACATGAAGCGTCAGGGTCCGGCGCTGGATGCCTTTTGCGTCCAGTGCTGCCAGTAGTTCAGGCGTGAAATGCAGGCCCGCCGTGGGGGCTGCCACAGCGCCGCGATACTGCGAGAAAATGGTGCGGTAATCCGTATCGTCCTGCTTCGTCGGGCCGAAGGGGCGTTCGATATAAGGGGGCAGGGCCAGCGCGCCGACCCGTTCCAGAAATGCGTCGAACGCATCGCCTTCAACCGAGAAGCGGATGCTGACTGCGCCGTCGCCTTCGTTTTCGACAACGGTGGCCGTGACGGGATCGTCTCCGAAATGCAGGACGTCCTGCGGCTTCAGCTTGCGCGAATTGCGCGCCAGGGCATGCCAGCTTCCATCCGCCAGAATACGGTCGAGCGTCAGGCCGATCTTGGCTTCTCCGCGCGTAGCAGCAAGCTGGGCGCGGATGACGGCTGTATTGTTGGCAATCAGCAGATCGCCTTCTCGCAGGAAATCCGGCAGGTCGCGGATCACATGCGGGTCAGGCGTCAGACCGGGCCGGACATGCAGCAGCGTTGCACTGTCACGCGGGCGTGCAGGTTCCGTCGCGATGTGATCGCGGGGGAGTTCGAAATCGAAGGGGGCGAGATCGTCCGTCATGGGAACGTTCTCTAGCAGGTTCGGCCCGCATGAAAACGTCAGACCCGCGGGCCTGACGTATCTTTTTGTGTAGCAGGTGTGCGTTTCAGGCCGAAACGCTGAGCAGATGGCTTGTATCGCTGCTGGAGCCAGAGTTCGAAGATCCGCCGGAAGTCGTCTCGGAAATGATGTTGCCCTGGGCGTCCTCGACGATGGTCGTCGTGGAGCCGTCGGCATTCAGTTTGGTTGTCGTGGTTTCCTGCGTGGAGGAACTGCTGCTGGACGATGAGGATGCGCTGGAAGATGACGCACTGTTCGCGCTGTAAAGGCTGCTCATGGCGGAAGAGCCAATGGAAGAAATGCCTGTCATGATGAAAAGACTCCGTTGGGAAGAAACGAAGACCAGTTTCGGATCAGAAGGTTAAGAAAGGATAAGGGCTCCTGTAACCGAGTGATACGGAGTGTATTCGGCTATGGTATCCGTGGCAGTTTCATTCGCAGGGAAGGCATGACCTGTAATCAAGATGTCATTTCATGCCCGGAAGTGTCTTTGCTTCCTGCCAGAGTGCTTCCATGGTTGGCAGATCCTGCTCGGCCATGGTCTGCCCTTTCCGCGCAAGCATGGCTTCCATCGCTTCAAAGCGGCGGGTGAATTTGGCATTGCTCCGGCGAAGGGCCGCTTCGGGGTCGATATCGAACTTGCGGGCCAGACTTGCGACGGTGAACAGAACGTCGCCCAGTTCGTCCTCGATGCGGTCCCGGTCTCCGCCGAGTTCGGCTTTCAGTTCGTCGATCTCTTCATGAACCTTGTCGAGAATGCCGGTGGGGTCGTCCCAGTCGAAACCCACGCGGGCGGCGCGGCGGCTCAGTTTCGCGGCGCGCATCAGGGCGGGGAGGGGGAGAGCAACACCGGCCAGTGCGCCGTATTCGGCCTTGCGCTGACGTTCGGCGTCTTTTTCCCGCTCCCAGGAATCGTCATCCAGAGCCGCATCGCCGAAAACATGCGGGTGACGGCGCACGAGCTTGTCGGCGATCAGTCCTGCCACGGTTTCGAAATCGAAATGCCCGGCTTCCTCGGCCATCTGGGCCTGAAAGACGACCTGAAGCAGCAGGTCCCCCAGTTCGTCGGGAATGGCCTCGTGGTCGTCACGGGCGATGGCGTCCATGACTTCATAGGCTTCCTCGATTGCGAAGGGGGCGATCGTGGCGGGGGTCTGTTCCACGTCCCAGGGGCAGCCGCCTTGCGGGTCCCGCAGGCGCTTCATGATGTCCAGCAGGCGGTCGATCTGCCGTGGGGACGGCGGGGAGGACGGCCGGTTGGACTGGGGCATGGGAAGATCCTCTTGTTATCGTGCTCAGAGGTTCATAGCCGTGCCGCCTTATGGATGAAAGCGCCGGATGCGCCCTGCGCGTGACAGCCTGACATTCCCGACGTAAAACGTCTTCCGGAACGGATTTACAGACGGGGTTGCAGGCGCATGGCACGCATTTTCATTGACGGAGAAGCAGGCACGACGGGTCTGGGAATCCGCCAGAGGATCGAAGCGCTTCCGGCGTCCTATGGTCTGGAAATCCTGTCGATCGCGCTGGATCTGCGTAAGGACAAGGCCGCCCGTCGTTCCATGCTCGAACAGGCCGATGTCGCCATCCTGTGTCTGCCGGATGAAGCCGCCTGCGAAATCGTAGCGCTGGCCGAGGGGCTGGATGTCCGGATTCTGGATGCCAGCACCGCGCATCGGATCGCGGATGGCTGGATTTACGGCTTTCCTGAAATGGATGCGGAACAGGCGGCTGCCATCAAGGGCGCGCGGTTTGTCGCCAATCCCGGCTGTTATCCGACGGGCGCCATTGCCCTGATGCGGCCTCTGGTTCGGGCAGGACTGCTTCCGGCCGATCATCCCGTCTCGATCAACGCTGTCTCGGGCTATAGCGGCGCAGGGCGCGTGGCGATCGAAGAGCATGAAAAGAACGGCGGTCCGGCGTTCTTTCTGTATGGGCTCAATCTCAAGCACAAGCATCTGCCCGAAATCCGGCACTATTCCGGCCTGACGCGCCAGCCGATTTTCGTGCCGTCGGTCGGGCATTTCCCTCAGGGTATGATCGTGTCCATCCCGCTGCATCTGAACGACCTGCCCGGTCAGCCTTCGGCGGCCGAGATCGAAGCCGTGCTTCAGGACGCCTATGCCGGATGCGCCCATGTGCGTGTTGTGCCCGCCGAGACGCAGCTTGTGGCGGACACTCTGGCTCATACCGACGATATGGAACTGCGGGTGCATCATAACGGCGAACAGGTCGTTCTGACTGCGCGGCTGGACAATCTGGGCAAGGGGGCTTCGGGCGCGGCCATCCAGAACCTGCTGTTGATGCTGGGTCTGTAACGCACGTTATTTCACACGGCTCGGATTTTGCACTCTGGCCCTTTTGCGGGGAATGCATTAGGGTCCGGGCTGCCCGCGCGAGAGTGGCGGAACGGTAGACGCAGTCGGCTCAAAATCGACCGCCGAAAGGCATAGGGGTTCGAGTCCCCTCTCTCGCACCATGAACGGTCATTTTCTGCCGGAATGACCTCAGGACCGATCAGCCCGGAACGTGCATGTCCAAGCCGACTGTCAAACCCTCTCGCCCGTTCTTCTCTTCAGGTCCCTGCGCCAAGCGTCCCGGATGGACTCTGACCGGCCTGGATCAGGCTCTGCTGGGCCGATCGCACCGTGCACCCGAGGGCCGTGTGCGCCTTAAAGAGGTCATCACCCGCTCCAAAGATTTGCTCGGTATTCCGTCGGACTGGCGCGTTGGAATCGTTCCGGCCTCCGATACGGGGGCCGTGGAAATGATTCTGTGGGCTCTTGCTGGTGAGCGCGGAATTGATGTCCTGTCCTTTGAAAGCTTTTCTGGAACCTGGGCGCAGGATCTGCGCGACGTTCTGAAAATCGAAGATCTGCGCGTTCTGGACGCGCCTTATGGCGAACTGCCGGATCTGACCGCTGTGGACTGGAGCCGCGATGTCGTTCTGACATGGAACGGCACGACATCGGGTGTCCGCATCCCCAATGCTGACGTCATTCCGGCCGAGCACGAAGGTTTGGTCATCTGTGACGCGACCTCCGCCGCTTTTGCGATGGATCTGCCCTGGGATCGGCTCGATATTGTAACATGGTCCTGGCAGAAGGCACTGGGGGGCGAGGCCGCGCATGGCATGGTGGCGCTCAGCCCGCGTGCCGCTGCCCGCCTGTCGCAACCCTCCCCGCGTCCGCTGCCCAAGATTTTTCGTCTGGCTAATAAAAAGGGCCTGATCGAAGCCATTTTCGAAGGCGATACGATCAACACGCCGTCCATGCTCTGCGTCGAGGACGCGCTGGACGGTCTGCGCTGGGCCGAACAGATCGGCGGTCTTTCCGCCCTGAAAGCCCGCTCGCAGCAAAATCTGGCGGCTGTTGCCCAATGGATCGAAACGGCGGACTGGGTGTCGTTCCTCTCTGTCCGGGAAGAGACCCGGTCCAGCACGTCCATCTGTCTGAAAATCACGGCGCCATGGTTTGAAAGCCTGTCTGAAGAGGCGAAGGGCAAGGCGGTCAAGCATCTGACCGGGCTCGTTGCAAAGGAAGATGCCGGTTACGATCTGGCTGCCTATCGCGATGCCCCCGCCGGTCTGCGGATCTGGGGCGGGGCGACGGTCGAGACGGCTGATATTGAAGCGCTGTTGCCCTGGCTCGACTGGGCGCATGAACAGACCCGTCTGGAGTTTTCGGCATGAGTCTGTATTCCGAAAGCCCAAGCGCCGCCCTGCTGCCGTCCGGTTTTGCAGACCTGCTGCCCGGTGAGGCCGAAGCCGAAGCCCGTGGCATTGCCAGCGTGATGGAAGCGTTTTCCCGTCACGGCTATCAGCGCGTCCGGCCCCCTCTGCTGGAATTTGAAAGCTCTCTTCTGGGTGGTTCGGGAGAATCCCTCGCGCCCCAGACCTTCCGTCTGATGGATCCGAACTCGCATCGTATGATGGCGCTGCGTCCGGATATGACGACGCAGATTGCCCGGATCGCGAGCATCCGTCTTCAGGACGCGCCCCGTCCTCTACGCCTGTCGTATTCGGGAAGCTGTATTGTTGTCGGCACGCCGGGCCGTGAAGCCGATCGTCAGGTCTCGCAGGCCGGCATCGAATTGATCGGCCCCGACAGTGCGCAGGCCGATGCGGAAGTCATTGCGCTCGGCGCAAAGGCGCTTGCGGAACTGGGAATCGAGGGCGTGTCGTTCGATCTGTCCATGCCCGCTCTGGCGCTGGGCCTGATCGAAGGCGTTATCCCC
Source organism: Gluconobacter sp. Dm-73 (assembly GCF_018256215.1). NCBI lineage: Bacteria > Pseudomonadati > Pseudomonadota > Alphaproteobacteria > Acetobacterales > Acetobacteraceae > Gluconobacter > Gluconobacter sp. Dm-73. The sequence goes on from NZ_JAERLW010000015.1 coordinate 36,835, forward strand.
GAAGCCGACCGCGAACCCCTGCTGCATGCGCTGGACCGCAAGGATGCCAGTGCCGTGGCGGAACTGGGCGGCCCGGTCGCCGGAATGCTGGCCGTCATGCTGCGCGCTGCTGGGCCTGCTGACCGCGCGCTGGATCTGCTGGCTGAACTAGATTATCCCAAGGATATTGCCGGACATTTCGAACGTCTTGCAGCCTCCGTGGCAGCGATCCGCGAGCGCAGCCCCGATCTGCGCCTGACGATTGATCCCGTGGATTTCCGGGGCTGGCGCTATCATACCGGTCTTTGCGTAACGGTATTTTCGACCAGTTCGCGTGAGGAGTTGGGGCGCGGTGGACGCTATCTGGCGGGGCAGGAGCCTGCCTGCGGCCTGACGCTCCGCCCGCAGGCCCTTTTGCGTGCAGCCCCGGTGCCTGCGTCGCGCCCGCGCTGTTATGTGCCTGTCGATCTGGACGCATCCCGTCTTTCAGGCTTGCACAAGGCCGGTTATGCCACGGTGTCCGCCCTGTCTCATGACGAGGACGCGCTCGCTCAGGCGCAGCATCTGCGTTGCACCCATGTCTGGAAGGACGAGGCGGCCCAGCCGCTCTGACCTTGCCGGTCCCTTTCGTTTCTCCCGTCTCGTATTGTCAGTTCTAGGAAGTCAGCTCATGTCCAACGTCACCGTGATCGGAACCCAGTGGGGAGACGAGGGTAAAGGCAAAATTGTCGACTGGCTCGCCAGCCGTGCCGATATCGTTGTCCGCTTTCAGGGTGGCCACAATGCCGGTCACACGCTGGTCGTGGGTGAGCAGGTCTACAAGCTGTCCCTGCTGCCGTCCGGTCTGGTGCGCGGCAAGATCGGCGTGATTGGCAATGGCGTCGTCGTGGACCCGAAAGCCCTGATGACCGAGATCGACCGCGTAACCGCACAGGGCCTCGTCGTAACGCCCGAGACGCTGTGGATTGCCGAGAACGCTCCGCTGATCCTGCCGGTTCATGGTGCGCTCGATCGTGCGCGTGAAGCTGCCCGTGGTGAGCATAAGATCGGCACGACCGGTCGTGGCATCGGCCCAGCCTATGAAGACAAGGTCGCCCGTCGCGCCATCCGTATCTGCGATCTGGCCGAGCCCGAGACGCTGGACTGGAAGCTGGACGAACTGCTCCTGCATCACAACACGCTGCTGGCCGGTCTGGGTGCCGAGACCTTCACGAAGGAGCAGCTCAAGGACTTCCTGACCGAGATCACGCCGCGCCTTCTGCCGTTCTCCTGCCAGGTCTGGGACCGTCTGGACGAAGCCCGTCGCGCCGGTCGTCGCATCCTGTTCGAAGGTGCGCAGGCTGTCATGCTGGACGTCGATCACGGCACCTATCCGTATGTCACGAGCTCCAACACGGTTGCGGCTGTGGCAGCTTCGGGCAGCGGTGTCAGCCCGTCTTCCGTAGGCTTCGTGCTCGGAATTGCCAAGGCTTACACGACCCGCGTGGGCGAGGGACCGTTCCCGACCGAACTGCATGACCAGACCGGCCGGACCCTCGGGGAGCGTGGTCATGAATTCGGCACTGTCACAGGCCGTCCCCGCCGTTGCGGCTGGTTCGATGCGGTTCTGATCCGTCGCGCCGTTCGCGTCGGTGGCGTCAGCGGCATCGCCCTGACGAAGCTGGACGTTCTGGATGGTCTGGACGAGATTTCGATCTGCGTGGGCTATGAGCTGGACGGCCAGAAAATCGAAACCTTCCCGTCCGCTCCGGGCGCGCAGTCTCGCGTCAAGCCGGTTTATGAAACGATGCCGGGCTGGAAAGAAACGACCGCTGGCGCACGATCCTGGGCCGAGCTGCCCGCCCAGGCCATCAAATATGTCCGCCGCATCGAGGAACTGATCGAAGCTCCGGTGACGCTGCTGTCCACCAGCCCGGAACGCGACGACACCATCCTGATGCGCGATCCGTTCGAAGACTGATCTCTCACGACCGGAATCGGTCGTTGCATTAACGAAGTCTCAATCCCTGTCCGGCACAAAAGGACCGGACAGGGAAACAGCGGGATTTCGATGGCCGACACGCAGGCAGATAACAGCCAGGAACTGCTCATTGCCGAGCGGTATCTGATCAGCCTGGATCACAAACAGCCTGATTTCGGTGGTTGTGCGACATATGGCGCGCAGGACATGACGGCCTCCGGGGCGTCCTATCTTGCACTGGCTCCCTTCGTGCCTTCCGCCCGTCTTTCCGAATTCATGTTCTTTCGTCATGAGAGCGTGATTCCGATTCAGACCCATGAATACTGCCAGGGTGCTTTATGGGTTCTCTGTCCCCATCCTCCCGGCCCGTCTCTTGCTGAAAGTCTCGGTCTGTGGACCGAGAGCCAGCTGATTGATGGCGTCATCCGCCCGTTTGCCGGGCTTCTCCAGAAGCTGGAAGCAGCCAATCTGACCTGCCGCAGCATCCGCCCGGACAACATGTTCGTCGGGCAGGGACTGCACAAAGTCGTGCTCGGGCCATTGGGTGTTACCGCGCCTGCTGAAAAACAGCCTGTTCTGTTCGAACCCCTGTCTTCGGCGGTCTGCCGTCCGTCTGCGCGGGGCGAGGGGACGACGGATTGCGACATCTTCTCGCTGGGTGTGATTATTCTCGCGCTTGCGATTGGGAAACTGCCTCTTGAAGGACTGTCCGACGCGGAGATCCTCAAGCGACGCTTCGAGATCGGTACGCCTGCGGCTTATATGCAGGACCAGAAAGTTCCTGTCGGGCTGCGGTCCCTCCTGACCGCCATGCTGGCGGATGATCCGCATAATCGCCCTTCTCCACGCGATCTGGTGACGATAGCGCCGAGCAAGGTTTTTACGGTCCGCCCGGTCATTCCCGCCCGCATTCCGCTCATGATCGGCGGAAACGCCGTGCATACGCCTCAGGCCCTGGCATGGTACGCCGGACGCCACCCCACCGAGTTTTCCGCGCTGCTGCAAAGGAAAGTCGTCAGTAACTGGCTCCATGGGGAGCTTGAGCTCTCCGTGATGGCGAGCCTGATCGAACAGGCCAGCGCCTCGTTTCTTCCTGCGGGCGGAAGCAAGGCAGTCGATCCGGCGACGATGGTCATCACGCATGCGATTTCCGTGCTTGATCCCGCTGCGCCCATGTTTTGGGGAGGAATATGGTTCTGGCCCGAGGCGTTGCCACAGATGATGGTTCAGGCAACCGTTAGGCCTGATAACCCGGACGATGAACGAACGGTCCGCAATATCCTGAGCTTTATGGCGGGGAACCCGGATGCCTTCCTGTCGGCCCATCTTCCGCAGAGACAGGGGCGGCAGATCACGGCGTTGTCGACGGCAGCGCGGCGGATAGCTCTTAAAGGAGCGGAACTGGTCAGGCGTTTCCCCTATGAGATGAACAGTTATCTTCCGTGTCTTTCAAAAAAATGTCTGGATGCGCGGATCTCCGTGCCGGAAGGGCTGTTGCAGTGGCTGAACCGCCATGTGGGCATTGAAGACCTGCCGGATGACATGCTGGGGCGAAGCGGTTTTCTGGATGATCAGATGCGCTCTTTCCTTGAGGCGCATTGCGCGCGTCAGGGAGTTGTTCCTTTGTCGCAATCACAGAAAGCCGGGTTGCCAGGCTGGCTGGCGGATCTGACCCTGCTCGCAGCAGTTCAGAGGAAATTCGACACCGCGCCACTCAGTTTTCTGGCGCAGCGGGCTTTGCCTCTGCTTGAGGCGGAGCTGCGCCAGTGGCGGAGCAAGAGTGCGCGTGCCCGTCGGCGCGTGCGTCTGGGAAAAGCAGCCGAAAACGGAAATCTGGGCGTCTTTCTGGCAACGGTCAACGATCCAACGGGTCTGCGGCTGGACCAGAGGCAGGCTCAGGAAGCCGAAGCCGAAATTAGCAATCTGATGCGTGTTCTCGATGAAGCGCCTGAACGCAAAGCCGCCAATGATCGCGAGGCGCGAAACTCCGGTGAGTTCTTTTCTCTTCTGACAGGCATCGCAGTCGCAATGGCAAGTATCTGGCTGGAATTCTGCCAGTGAGGAAGATTTATGGCGTCTGTTAGGTCGGCAGAAGCGGGAACGCTCCGTGCTCCGGGATTTCGGTGGTGGCACGGAATCATCATTGGCCTGATGCTGTCCTATGTGCCCGGAAGTCTGCTTGTTGCCGGTGTGCTGCTGTTGCCTCTGGTGGCTCTGAAACTGTTTGATCCGAATGCGGATGGTCAGCGTCTCATGATCGTTCTGTTTTATGTTGGCGCGGTCATGGTACATCCCCTGCACGAAGCCTGGGCGGCCAACGGCGACTGGGAGACCTGCATCGCGCAGATTACCCAACCCGTAACACTGGCGCTGGACTGGCTGGCGGCTGGTGCGGCGTGGCTTGTGGCGGAGGCTTCAGCCATTGGTGGGCGACTCTGGAATGCGGAAGTGGCACGACGCGAGCGCAAATCCATCGAAAAACGGATCGCGTATCTTCAGGACGAATGGATGTCTTCGGACGAAGGTGCTCCTGCGAACTGAGATTTCTCGCAGATCGCAGAGCTTGAAGCCTTATTCGACGGCGGGCGTATCTTCGACCGGGGTTTCCATCAGTCTTGAGGCCAGATCGTTCGAGCCGCCGACCAGACCTTTGGCATAGTCCTGCGCCGAAAAGGGACGAAGGTCTTCGGCCTGTTCTCCGACGCCAACCATGTGGACGGGGAGTTTGAACTGTTCCGCAAGGGCCACGACGATACCACCGCGGGCGGAGCCATCCAGCTTGGTCACGATCAGTCCGGTCACGTTGACCAGCTCCCGGAACACACGGACCTGTTCGACGGCGTTCTGACCTGTTGTGGCATCCAGCACAAGCAGGACGGAGTGTGGCGCAGTCTCGTCGAATTTCTGCATGACGCGAATGACCTTGGCCAGTTCCTCCATCAGCGCGCCCTTGTTGTGCAGGCGTCCGGCCGTGTCGATCAGAAGTATATCGGTTCCAGCTTCGGTTGCGCGCTTGAGGCCATCATAGGCCAGTCCCGCTGCATCGGCACCGTGCTTTCCGGCAATGACGGGTACATTGGCGCGTTTACCCCAGACTTCGAGCTGTTCGACAGCGGCGGCGCGGAAAGTATCTCCCGCAACCAGCATCACGGACTTGCCTTCTTCGGTATAGAGGCGGGCCATCTTGCCGATGGTCGTGGTCTTGCCGACGCCATTGACCCCGACCACCAGAACGACATGGGGCTTTTTTGCCAGATCGGGCTCGAAAGGAACTGCAACCGGCTCCAGAACGCGGGCGATTTCGGTCGCGAGGGTTTCGCGGATTTCGTCGCTGGTTACGTCCTTGCCGAAGCGCGTGCTCCGAAAACTTTCGATCACGCGTTCGGCGACGGCAGGGCCGAGGTCTGCCGCGATCAGTTCGTCTTCGAGTTCCTCAAGAGCCGTTTCGTCCAGCTTGCGATGGGTAAAGACGGCGCCGAGACGCGAACTCGAGCGTGAAAGACCCTGTTTGAGTCGTGAGAAAAATCCAGCCATGCATGGGAGTTCGGACAGGTCGGGCCGGACGTCAAGAGCGCAGGAAGACCTGAATGTGTTTCAGATGCGGATTTCCGCCAGAAGTGTCCCGTTTTCCAGCCCGGTAGCTCGGACGGGGACGAAACTGCCCCGCACTGGCGCGGGTGCGTCGCCGACGAGGCGGATGGCGGCGAATTCGGGGGAATGGCCGCGATCGGCCGTTTCGGCGAGAATATCGAAGTCCGTGCCGATGAGGCGTTCGAGAAAACGGTCGCGGTTTCTATCGCCCACGTCGCGGAGTCGGGCCGCGCGTTGCTGGCGTTCGGCGTTGGGAACGGCGGGCATCCGTGCCGCAGGGGTGCCGGGGCGTTCGCTGTAGGGAAAGACATGTAGGAAAGGGATCTTCTGCTCTTCGATGAAGGCGCGGGTCTCTTCAAACAGAGCCTCGGTTTCCGTAGGGAACCCCGCGATCAGATCAGCGCCCACACCTGTTTCCGGACGCATGGCGCGGACGCGACGCAGCGTGGCCGCAACGCCCGCGGTATCATGACGGCGCTTCATGCGCTTGAGAATGAGGTCCGATCCGGCCTGCAGGGAGAGGTGCAGATGCGGCATCAGGCGGGGCTCGTTTTCCAGCAGCCACCACAGATCCGCATCCCCCGTCTCTACATCCAGAAGAACAGGGTCGATGGACGACAGGCGCAGTCGCCGGACACCTTCAACACGGCGCAGCAGTTCACGGCACAACGTGCCCAGTCCCTTGCCTTCAGTGCCTTGCCAGGAGGCAATGTCCACACCGGTCAGGACGATTTCCTGATGACCAGCTTCGACAAGGGCCTCTGCGCGCGCGATGGCGTCCTCCATTGGGGTGGAGCGGGAATCGCCCCGGCCATAGGGGATGATGCAGAACGTGCAGCGGTGATCGCAGCCCTGCTGCACCTGAAGAAGAGCGCGGGCGTGGCGTGACGGGGGCAGACCCGTACCGTGATCGCCCCAGATGGCGGGTTTGAGCTTGTCTTCGTTGGGGACGACGCGAACCACGCCCGGCAGTTCGGCCCAGCGATCCGGTGCGATGTCGGAAGCGCAACCGGTCACGACGATTTTGGCATCCGGATTTTCGCGATGCGCCCGACGAATGGCCTGTCGCGCCTGCCGCTCGGCGGTGGTTGTCACGGCGCAGGTGTTGACGATGATGGTGTCGGTCTGGCCGCGCGCATGATGGGCCATGCCGTCGCTTTCATGCGCGTTCAGGCGGCAGCCGAAGGTCAGGACGGAGGCGGTCACGCCGTTGTTCCGTGGAAAACCGTGACGGCGGGGCCTGTCATGAGGACATGGCCGTCTGCGCGCCAGGTGATTTGCAGGTCGCCGCCATCCATGGTGACGGTGCAGGTGCGCTCCGTGAGGCCGCGACGCACGGCATTCACGACGGCCGCGCAGGCGCCGGACCCACAGGCAAGCGTTAGGCCGGCACCACGTTCCCAGACACGCAGGCGCATATGGGTCGGGGAGAGGATCTGTGCGAATCCGATATTGGCGCGTTCGGGGAACAGAGCGTCCTGTTCGAGTCCGGCTCCCAGTGCTTCCGCGCGGGAGGCATCGCCGAAGATCGTGGCATGGGGATTGCCCATCGAGCAGGCCGCGGCGTCATGCAGGGGGAGATGCAGCGTGTCGCAGGCCTGCGAGAGCGGCACGTCCTGCCAGTCCAGACGGGGCACGCCCATATCGATCGTGAAAAGATCGCCGTCGCGTGCGGTGGGAAGAAGACCGGCAGCAGTCTGGAGTGTGGGCGTGCCACCGACGAATTTTGCCACGCAGCGGGACGCATTGCCGCAGGCTCCGGCTTCAGAACCATCGGGATTGAAGAATCGGACATGAACGTCCGCACCGTCCAGCGTTGGGACAGTTAAGAGAACGAGCTGGTCGCAGCCGATTCCGAAGCGCCGGTCGCATAGATGGCGGATGGTGTCCGTGTCGAGCGCGGGATCGTTCTGGCGGGCGTCGATGACGACGAAATCGTTGCCCAGACCGTGCATTTTCGTGAAGGAGAGGCTCATGGTGGCCCTTCTCATAAAGCATCCTGCGGGTTGACGCACGGGGAACATGCCCTCATGTCCGCTGCTGGATCAGAAGGAGTGGATATGAGCGGCCCGGAACAGCTTGAAGGAATGCACGTCGCGGCATTCACGCGTGCCAACGACGAGCCTGACACGATCTTCCATGCACAGCGCATCCCGGATTCGCTGATGGACATGGGTGCGCAGACAGCCGTGACGGCCCTGTATCAGACCGCTCTGCCGGTTGGGGGCGCCGTGCTGGATCTGATGGCCGGAGCGCTGAGTCACTATCCGACGGAAGCGCAGTTTCAGCGCGTGGTCGGGCTTGGGGTTGCGAAAGCGGCTCTGGAGGCCAATCCGGTTCTGAGCGAACGGGTCGTGCAGGATCTTAATGACGAGCCGACCCTGCCTTTCGAAGATGACAGTTTCGATGCCGTGACACTGTGCGACGGTCTGGCCTATCTGACGCAGCCTTTGGCTGTGCTGATGGAAATCGTGCGTGTGCTCAAGCCCGGTGCGCCGCTGATCCTGACATTTTCCGACCAGTTCCATGCGGCGAAGGCCGTTGCGATCTGGCAGGCGCTGGAGCCTGCGGACCGCGTGCGGCTGGTCAGTGTTCTTATGTCCCGCACCGGTCTGGCGGAGCTGGATACGGGCGAGGTCGTCCCCCCTGAAGATCTGACGGCGTGGCGCGATACGGTTCATGCCGTGATTGGCCGCAAGCCCAGAACCTGAGCCGCAAACACCAGAAAAACCTCGGCATACGTTCTTTCTGGTATTTTGAAGCGGAAGTCTTTATGCAGCGGCATTCCAGCCGCCGCATCCTGTCGTCGGCGTGACGTTTGCCGAGTGTTCATAAAATATGCCTTTTCCCGATACCCATCCTGCCCTCAAGCGCGCCCTTGAGGCACGTGGCTACGAACAGCTGACTCCTGTTCAGGAAGCCGTTCTGCAGCCGGGGCTGGACGAGCGCGACCTGCTGGTTTCCGCGCAGACGGGGTCGGGCAAGACCGTCGCCTTCGGCCTGGCCATCGCTCCGACCCTGCTTGGAGACGCAGATCGCCTTCCGCCGTCCCCTCAGCCCATGGCGCTCGTGATCGCGCCGACGCGTGAGCTGGCGCTTCAGGTCCAGTCCGAACTCAAATGGCTTTATGCCGAAACTGGTGCCCGCATTGCGAGCTGCATTGGCGGCACTGATGCCCGTAGCGAAGCCCGCGAACTGAGCCGTGGCGTTCATATCGTTGTCGGCACGCCGGGCCGTCTGTGCGACCATCTGTCGCGCGGCTCCCTCGACCTGTCCGCTCTGCGCTGTGTCATTCTCGACGAAGCCGACGAGATGCTGGATATGGGCTTCCGTGAAGAACTCGAGCAGCTTCTCGATGCTGCTCCGGCCGAGCGTCGCACCCTGCTGTTCTCCGCAACGATCGCTCGCGAGATCGCGTCGCTCGCACGCCGCTACCAGAAGAATGCCGAGCGGATCGACACGGTGTCGGGTGCGAAGCAGCATTCCGACATCACCTATCGCTGTGTTGTCACGCCGCCGCAGGAAATCGAGCGCTCGCTCGTCAATGTGCTTCGTTTCTACGAAAGCCCGACGGCGATGGTGTTTTGCAACACCCGCATGATGGTCAATCAGGTTCAGGCAACCCTGCTTGAGCGTGGTTTTGCATCTGTCGCCATTTCCGGCGAGATGGGTCAGAACGAGCGTAGCCGCGCGATCGAGAGCCTGCGTTCCGGTCAGGCGCGTGTCTGCGTTGCAACCGACGTTGCAGCCCGTGGTATTGATGTCCCGGCCCTGAACCTCGTGATCCATGCCAGCATCCCGACCGCTGCCGAGACCTTGCTGCACCGTTCGGGCCGAACGGGCCGTGCGGGCCGTAAAGGCACCAGCGTTCTGATGGTTCCGGTGAGTCAGCGTCGCAAGGCCGAACGTCTGCTTCATATGGCCAAGATTCAGGCGGAATGGGAAGCTGTGCCGACCGCTGCGGCGATTGCCGAGCAGGACAAGACCCGTCTGATGGACGATCCGATCCTGACGAATGCCGTGGACGATATGTCCGACGACCTGGTCAACCAGCTCGCCGAGAAATACGACGCCACAAAGCTCGCAGCTGCGCTGGTGGGTCTGTATCGTGCGCGTCTGCCGAAGGTCGAGCAGGTCCGCCCGATGTCCGTCGAAGCCCCGCGTCACACAGAGCGTGGCGAGCGTGGTGAGCGCGCGCCGCGTGAAGAGCACGTCATGGCGGGCGAGTGGTTCAAAATGAGCGTCGGCCGGACCGAGCGCGCTGATCCGAAGTGGCTGATTCCGCTGATCTGCCGTCTGGGCGGTGTGCAGAAGCGTGAAATTGGCAGCATCCGCATCGATCAGGAACAGACCTATTTCCAGATCGCCGATGAGAGCGTTGCGCGCTTCAAGTCCTGCCTCGCCGGTGCGGACGCTGATGAAGTGACGATCGAGCCGTCTGAAGCGCCTGCTGGCGGCATGGGCCCCCGTGGTCGTAATCCCGGTGAAGGCAAGCGTTTTGGCGGCGGTGGCCGTTCGGGCGGCGGCTTTAAGGGCGGCCCGCGTGGTGGTGCTGGCGGCGGAAGCGGCTACAAGGGACGCGGCGGTTCTGGCTTCAGCCGTCAGAAGCCTGCAGGCGGCGACGGCCCGCGTGGCGATGGTTCGAGCCGCAAGCGCCGTTCCTGATCCGTCTTTCAGGATCTGAGTGACGTAAAACCCCGCCGGAGCAGGTCTTCGGCGGGGTTTTGTTTTTAGGTCTGAGGCAGGCGGGCGGTTAGATCCCGGACGCGGTCAAGGATATCTGTGACGGGGAGCGGGATTAAAGCATTGTCTGTATGGTTTTCCTGTGCGGCAGCCGTCTGAAAGACATCGGCCCAGTAGCGCAGGCCACCCTGTGTCGCCATCGCGGCGAAACACGGGTTGACGTGGTGGGACGGAACGAGTTCGTAAACGAGGGTTCCCGGCTGGCACCAGGCAATATTGGCCATCCCGGCGCCGAGCATGCCCATGACTATTTCGGCTTCGCTGAACAGACGGATCTGTTCGGTCAGGGAGAGGGTTTCAGGACGGACGCGCTCAAAACCGAGTTTCTCCAGCCCCTCCGCCATTTCGGCTTCGTTGGGAACATGCCGGTTGGCCGAAGCTCCGCGTTCGATATACAGCCGCCGACCCGTGGATTTGCCTGAGACGCCCACGGCCTGTCGAAGACGGGCATAGGCGGCACGGGAGAGGTCCGAGATGGCAAAATCCGCGCTTCCATTGACGAAGGTGATGTAATCCAGCGCCTTGAACGCGTACTGGCGCCCCTGTTGCAGGCGGATATGGGCGTCGGACGTCAGGCCGAAGAGCTCCAGCGTCTCGAACTGCCAGGGATGCATGTGTTCGGGCAGCACAAGGCGAACGGCCTTATCCTGTAGGGACAGGACATGCAGGGTCGGGATCGTATGGGCGACCCAGTGATAGTAATTCGAAGCCCAGTGATCGACGCAACTTGCCGTAAGGCCCTTGAAAGACGTGCAGCTTATCATGTCGGCCGGGCGCAGCGTCAGGGCGCGGACAGCATCCGGGGGCTGAACATAGGCTGTTTCGGAGACGGGATGGCCTGCATGCAGCAGGGTCATCAGGGGTTGGTCCAGCACGATATTGCGCAGGGCATAGTGCTGGACCGTGACCGGCATGCTTTCCCAATCCCGGAACGGATTTCGCTCCGGATGGGGAAGGTCGGACAGGCCCGACGAAGAGACGCACGTCACCGGGCAGGTTTCGAGCATGGTCACGCTTCGGGCGATCTCCGCCAGACCGGAAGGTCCGGCTGGTGGAGACAGCAAACGCCTGAGACGGGAGAAAATCGGCATGGTCTGGCTCAGACGGTTTTGGCCGCACCTTTGAGCAGGGCCTGTTGGGCATCGCGGAGGGAATCGGAGAGTTTCTGTTCCGGCTCTTTCAGGTGCAGGCTTTCGAGTGTGTCCAGCAGCGCTTCGGCCACGAGCACGCGGGCAAGCCATTTATGGTCCGATGGAATGACGATCCACGGGGCTTCAGGCGTTGAGGTCGCGCGGATGGCCTCTTCGTAAGCGGCGGTATAATGCGGCCAGAACTCACGCTCCTTGATGTCGGAAGGGCTGAATTTCCAGCGTTTTTCCGGATGGTCCAACCGCTTGAGCAGACGCAGACGCTGCTCTTCCGGCGAAATATGGAGGAACAGCTTGAGGACGATGATGTTTTGCCGGTGCAGATAGCTCTCGAAGTTCCGCAGATCCTGCAAACGGTGGTCCCAGAAATCCGGAAGATCCGGATTGAGCCCGCGGGCCCGAACCATGTCCGGATGAACGCGCTCCACCAGAACGTCTTCATAATGGCTGCGGTTGAAAATGCCGATCTCGCCGCGTGATGGAACGGCGAGATGGATGCGCCACAGATCGTCATGGCGCGTTGAAATTCCGGCAGGGGCTTTGAAGGACGTAACATGCACGCCCTGCGGATTCAGGCCCGAAAATGCGTGCCGGATCGCGCCGTCCTTACCTGCAGTGTCCATGCCCTGAAGCACGACGAGGATGCCATGCGTCGCATAGGCCGCGAGACGCTGTTGCAGGACGGACATCCGGTCCACGCAGTCGCGGATACGGGTACGGGACTCGTTCTTCTGACGACCGAGTTTGTCATTCGTCGGGATGGAGGACAGGCGGAATTTTTTCCCGTCCGTGATGCGAAGTTGTGGGGGGAGGCCAATCTCAACCGACATGACGGTTCACCGCAAGACCGCCCGAGGCCTGACAGACCGGCATCATTTCCAGATAATTGACATTCACATGCCACGGCAGACCAATGAGCCAGGAGACCGTTCCGGCAATGTCTTCCGGGGTCAGCGGTGTTGTGTCCTTGTAAACGGCTGCTGCCTTGGCGTCGTCACCCAGGCGCACATTGCTGAATTCGCTACCCCCACACAGGCCGGGTTCGATATTGGTCACGCGGATGCGGGTGCCGAGCAGATCCGTGCGGAGATTCTGGGTAAACTGGTGAACGAAGGCTTTGGTCGCGCCATAGACGTTCCCGCCGGTATAGGGATAGGTCCCGGCCGTGCTGCCCAGAGCGATGATGTAGCCCGTATTGCGCTGGACCATGCCCGGCAGAAGCGCCCGGGTCAGTTCGACAACGCCCGAAACATTGGTGGCGATCATGGATTCCCAGTTGTCGGGTTCGGCGTCCTGTGCCGGTTCCATGCCGAGGGCGAGACCGGCATTGTTCACCAGAACGTCGATATCCTGCCAGTCCTCGGGCAGGGCGGCGGGCAGGGCGCGCAGGGCGTCACGGTTGGTCATGTCGAGTGTGAAGGGCAGAACGCTCTCGCCCAGTTCGTCCTTGAGGGCTTCGAGCCGCTCCTTGCGGCGTCCGGTGGCGATGACGCGATGGCCTTCGCGGACAAGCCGTGTTGCAATGGCATGGCCGAAACCTGCGGTGGCGCCGGTGACGAGGACGGTGAGAGGCATGACAATCTCCAGACGGACAGTCCGCACCCGGCAGGGGCGGTTCGTGGGCGGTACGGGGCTCAGGTCAGTGACATTGGATGTCATTAACACTCCTGAAGGCAAACGCTTGCAATACAGGAAGGGATGCACCCATGTTGGCAGGCATGAAAAAAACACTCGATGGACGCAATGACAACCTGACGGACCCTGCTGTGACGGCGATGGGTAGAGAGACTGGCCTTACGGGGCAGTTACTCGTGGCCGCGCCTGCGCTGGCGGAGACGTTTTTTGAGCGGACCGTGATCTATCTCTGCGCTCATTCGGAGCAGGACGGGGCAATGGGGCTGATCGTCAACAAGCGTCTCGCGCAGCCGGGGCTGGACGATCTGTTCGCGCAGCTTGGAATCGATCCCAATCCGCCGGAACGCCGGATCGGCGTTTGTATGGGCGGTCCGGTCGAGCATTCACGTGGTTTTGTCCTGCACTCGGCGGACTGGGCAGGGGAGGGCAGTCTGGCCGTTGATGGGCACACGACTCTGACCGCCAGTCTGGATATCCTGCGCGAAATCGCTGCCGGACGCGGACCGAAACAGGCGATGATGGCGCTCGGACATGCGGCTTGGGCGCCGGGCCAGCTTGAACAGGAAATCCTGCGGGACAGTTCGTGGTTTGTGGCACCGGCAAGCAGTGAGATCGTGTTTGGCGCCGACCACACAAAGAAATGGCGACAGGCGCTGGACGCTATCGAGATCGACCCGCTTCTTTTTTCTTCATCAGTCGGAGAAGCCTGAGAGGGCACCCGTCAGAGACAGGAAGGCAGCATGAGCGCACCCTATATCCTCTACATTTATGAACATTGCCCGTTCTGCACGAAGGCGCGGATGATCTTCGGGTTCAAAAAGATCCCTTATGAGAAGCGCATCCTGTTGAATGATGATGTGGATGGTCCGGTCCGCATGGTGGGTCGCAAGGTCGTTCCCATCCTAGAAGAAAACGGACATTTCATGCCTGAAAGCATGGATATCGTTACGCATATCGATGGGATCGGAACGCCCGTTCTGACGGGAGACACGCGTCCGGAGATTACGGCCTGGCTCCAGAAGGCCGCCGCGCCCCTTTATCGCCTGTTCCTTCCGCGCGCTGCCGCCGCCCCGCTGCCGGAGTTCGGCACCACATCCTCACGCGCCGGATTTATCCGCCGCAAGGAGCCTTCCGTCGGCGCCTTCAGCGCACTTCTGGAAGAGAAGACTGAAGAACTGACGCAGCTCAATGCACTGCTGAAAGATCTGGCACCGCTGATCCGTTCGCCCGAGGCCGTAAATGGCGAACTCTCCACGGATGATATCCATCTGTTCGCGCATCTGCACAGCCTCTCGCTGATCCGTGGGGTGGTTTATCCCCCTGAGATCGAGGCCTACCGACAGGCCATGGCGGTGCGCTCCGGTGTGGAACTGTTCGACGATATTGCCGTCTGAGCGCAGCGATATTTCCATAAAAAAGGGCCGGATCGCGTGATCCTGCCCTTTTTTATGTCGTGATTATTTTCCGGGCTGAAGAACCGTGTGCAGGAATTGCTCCCGTCGCTGGGCTACGCGGGCGCGAATGACAGGATCGGGCAGCATATGCGTGCCCGGCAGCAGGAGCAGGTCATAGGGCTTGCCCGCATGGAGCAGGGCCTGCGTCAGCTTCATGGTGTTCTCGAAATAGACGTTGTCGTCCGTGATGCCGTGCATGAGCAGCAGAGGCTGTTTCAGCGTGTCGGCATAGGTCAGGACGTCGCTCTTGCGATAGCCCTCCGGGTCGTCCTGCGGGGTGCCGAGATAACGCTCGGTATAGGCTGTGTCATAATCCGCGAAATCGACCGGCGGTGCGCCCGCCACGCCGACCTTAAACACATCGGGACGGCGGATGGTCGCCATGGCGGTGAAATAGCCGCCAAAGGACCAGCCATGCACACCAACGCGGGAGAGATCCATTTCATGATGACGCTTGCCGAGCGCCTGAAGCCCATCGATCTGGTCCTGAAGCGGCAGGTCGATCAGGTTGCCCTTGATGGCCCGTTCGAAATCATGATCGCGCCCCGGCGTTCCACGTCCGTCGAGCGTGACGACGATATAGCCCTGATTGGCGAGGCACTGGTCATCAAGATAGGAGGTTGGCGTGTCGTGAACCATTTTGGAGCCCGGCCCGGCATAGACGGACAGCACGACCGGATAATGTTTTGAGGCGCTGAAATTCTCTGGCCGGATGATGGCCGCGTCCAGATCCCGCACCCCTGCGGTCGTGAACTCGACATGGACTGGAAGTTTCGGCGCCTGCGCCACCCCCGGAAGTGTCGCCACGACATGGCCTGCCGTATCCCGCACCAAAGTCTGGCGCGTGCCCGCGGCACTGGCGAATGTATCCACCATGGCCGTATGCGTGCCGTTGGTGACATGGATGTTGTGGATGCCGCGCTCCGTCACGAACGGCGTGCCGGCCCCGGTTTTTAGGTCGATATGAACGACCTCGTTGTCCAGTCGGTTGGCGCGGACCGTGACCGTGAGACTGTTGTGTTCGGCGTCGTAATCGTTGAGGGCGATATAGGACAGGCCGGGCGGCGTCAGGACGCGCTGGAGTGTGCCGTTCGGGGCATGGAGTTCGAGTTGCCAGTCTTTGCCCCGGTCTGCGGCCCAGAGAAAGCCTGCGTTGTTGTCAAGGAAGACGGGCAGGTTGTGGCCGCCGGACGCGGCGCGCGGGTCCAGTTCGATCCAGGCCGGGTCGGATTGTTCCAGAAGGAGATGGGGCGCGCCGGTTGCGGGGTCGATTGTGAGAAGCTGCTCTTTCGTTTGTTCGCGGTTGAGCAGGACGATGGCGAGGGGGGCATTCTTCCGCCAGACGACGCGACCGAGATAAGGCCATGCGTCGTGGTCCCATGAAATCCAGCGGATCAGGCCACCTTTGGCGTCCACGAGGCCGAAGCGCGTCTTGGCGTTGTTCGTGCCTGCGCGCGGATAGCGGAAGGTGACGGGTTCGGCCTGCGGGGCTTCGGGGTTGGTGATGTAGTGCTTTTCGACGTCGCTGTTATCGGCTTCCTCGAACAGGATGGTCTTGCTGTCCGGCGACCACCAGGCACCGTCCGCACGTTCCAGTTCCTCGGCAGCGGCAAATTCGGCGAGGCCGTGGCTCAGCGTGTCGCTGCCGCCGGTTGTCAGGCGCGTTTCACGTCCGCTGACCAAATCGACACTATAAAGGTCATTATCCCGCACGGCGGCGAGGCTGAGGCCGTCCGGTGAGAGGCGGGGTGCGATCCACTGACCCTCGACCGGCGTGACCCGCCCGTCATCCGTAGCGATGCGTTCGAGCTGCCCGCCCTGTGAGGCGAGAACCGTGCCGCCGTCCTCGCTCATCTGGTAATCGGTGATGCCGGACATGCTCTGGCGTGCCCGTTCGCGCCGGGCTTTTTCCTCTACCGACAGATGCTCCGGCCCCGACGCCGGGGCGGCCAGTTCACGCAGCGTATGGTCCGGCAGGTCGTAGCGGTAGAGATGCAGATGCGTGTCAAACGGTCCTGAGCGCAGGAACAGGACGGAGTGACCGTCCGGCGTGATTTCCGCGTGGTTCGGCAGGCCCAGTGTGCCGTTCCGGGTCTTGGCGAGATCGAGCATGCAGGCCGCGGGATCGGCGGCATTGGCAATTCCGGCGGACAGCACTGGAGAGATGAGGGCGCAGGCCATAAGGGCCCGACGAAGGGGATTTGACGGCATTGCATCTCCAAAAGAATGACGGCGGACAGGATTTTGACGTCGATCATGGACCGGGGCGTCGTTTGTGAACAGGGTTTGCGGAAGGGATCTGCGCAACCCTCTCACGTTTTCGAGAGCGGGAGCGATTTTACCGGGACCGATCCCGGGTTCGTGTGTTCTGCATTGCACTACGTCTCAGCAAGAAGGAGCCTGATGGATATGCAGTATCGTCAGCTTGGTCGCTCGGGCCTCAAGATTTCAGCACTCAATTTCGGATCGGTTACATTCGGCGGGCAGGGCAATTTTTCCGCCACCGGTAAGGTGGATGTGGCCGAAGCCACGCGGATGGTGGATATCTGCGTCGAGCATGGTGTGAACATGTTCGATACGGCGGACGCCTATTCCGGCGGTGAGGCGGAGGAAATTCTGGGTCGTGTTCTTCAGGGACGCAGCCGCGAACTGCTCGTGACCTCCAAGGTGCGTTTTCCGACGGGGAAGGGGCCGAACGAACAGGGTCTGTCGCGCCATCACATTCTTAATGCCTGCGAAGACAGTCTGCGTCGTCTGGGGCGCGATCATATCGACCTCTATTATCTGCATGAATGGGATGGCCTGACGCCGGTCGAGGAAACGCTTGAAGCGCTCCAGACCCTGCGCGATCAGGGCAAGATCCGGTATGCGGGTATTTCCAATTTTGCAGGCTGGCAGGCCATGAAACTGCTGGGCGCTGCCGAGCGGGACCGGTTGATCACTCCCGTCAGCCAGCAACTCTATTATTCCCTTGAAGCACGGGACGCCGAATATGAGCTTCTGCCGCTTGCTGTGGATCAGGGCCTCGGCGTTCAGGTCTGGAGTCCGCTGGCCTGTGGGCTGCTGACGGGGAAATACCGGCGCGGCAAGACCGCACCTGAAGACTCACGCCGGATTTCCGGCTGGCCGGAGCCGGAAGTCCGGGATTTGAAGAAGCTCTACGATACGGTGGAGGTTCTGGTGCAGATCGCGGAAGAGCATAGTGTTTCCGCGGCCCGCGTGGCGCTGGCCTGGACGCTACACAAGCCGGGGATCACGTCGCTGGTTCTGGGCGCGCGCAAGGAAAGCCAGCTTCTGGACAATCTCGCTGCCGCGTCGCTTCGTCTCACGCAGGAGCAGGTCCGCAGGTTGGACGATGTGAGCGCGCCGGACCTGATCTATCCGTACTGGCACCAGAACCGCAACGCGTTCGATCGTCTTTCGAAGGCGGATCTCGTGTTGCAGGGGCCAGCAAAACGTCTCCGCGAGGCTCTTGAAACGAAAAAATGACTGCCTAAATATTAGTCACAGGCCGCTGCCTCCGGGGGCGGCCAAGAACATCAATGCTGCCGCAACGGGGCATACGAGGACTTTAAAGACTATGGACATTCAGAATTTTACCGAACGCAGCCAGGGCTTTCTTCAGGCCGCACAGACGATTGCGCTTCGGGACTACAACCAGCAGCTGACGCCGGAGCATCTGCTCAAGGCCCTGCTGGACGATGAACAGGGCGCGGCCTCCGGCCTGATCCGCGCAGCGGGTGGCGATCCGAAGGTCGTCCAAACCGCCAATGACGCCGCGCTTGCAAAGTTGCCGAAAGTACAGGGTGCCGGTGCGGGCCAGCCCCAGATGACGCCTGATCTTGCCCGTCTGTTGGATGGTGCGGAATCCGCTGCAAAAGTAGCTGGCGACAGTCATGTGGCGCAGGACCGTCTGCTTGTGGCGATTGCCGCCAGCAATACGGCTGCGGGCAAGGCACTTGTAGAGGGTAAGGCCAGTGCCGGGGCTCTGGAGCGTGCTGTTGCGGAAATTCGCAAGGGACGGACTGTTACGAGTGCCTCAGCGGAAAATACGTTCGACGCCCTGAAGAAATATGCCCGTGACGTCACGGCTGTGGCTCAGGCTGGCAAGCTCGATCCGGTTATTGGCCGTGACGAGGAAATCCGCCGCACGATTCAGGTTCTCGCCCGTCGCAGCAAAAACAACCCGGTCCTGATCGGTGAGCCGGGTGTGGGTAAGACGGCCATTGTTGAAGGTCTCGCACAGCGGATCGTCAATGGTGACGTGCCCGAGGCATTGCGCAACAAGAAGCTGATGTCGCTCGATATGGGTGCACTGATTGCCGGTGCGAAATATCGCGGTGAGTTTGAGGAGCGTCTGAAGGCTGTTCTCAAGGAAATCGAGACGGCTGAAGGCGAGATCATTCTCTTCATCGACGAGATGCACACGCTGGTCGGCGCCGGTCGGTCCGATGGCGCGATGGATGCGTCCAACCTCATCAAGCCGGAACTGGCGCGCGGCACGCTGCATTGCGTGGGTGCGACGACGCTAGACGAATACCGCAAGTATATTGAGAAAGACGCGGCTCTGGCCCGTCGTTTCCAGCCGGTCTTCGTTGGTGAGCCGTCCGTTGCCGATACGATCTCGATCCTGCGTGGCATCAAAGAGAAGTACGAACTGCATCATGGCGTCCGCATTACGGACAACGCCATTGTTACGGCCGCAACCCTCTCCAATCGCTACATCACGGATCGCTTTCTGCCCGACAAGGCGATCGATCTGATCGACGAGGCAGCCAGCCGTCTGCGGATGCAGATCGACAGCAAGCCGGAAGCTCTGGACGAACTCGACCGCCGTATCATTCAGCTCAAGATCGAGCGGGAAGCCATCCGCAAGGAGGACGATACCGCGTCGAAGGATCGTCTGGTCGCGCTGGAAGCTGAACTTGCCGATCTGGAAGAGCAGTCCGATGCGATGGGCGCCGAATGGCATGCCGAGAAAGATCGGGTGAATGCGATCCAGAAGCTGAAGGAGCAGCTCGATACCGCGCGTTCCGATGTGGAAGTCGCGCAGCGTCAGGGTAATCTCGGTAAGGCTTCCGAGCTGATGTACGGCCTGATTCCGAACCTTGAGTCTCAGATTGCCAAGGCTCAGGAAGAAGAGGACGCCTCGTCGAAAAGCGGACTGTTCGCTGATACCGTGACAGATCAGGGCGTGGCCTCGGTCGTGTCCCGCTGGACGGGGGTGCCGGTGGACCGGATGCTCGAAGGCGAGCGTGCCAAGCTGATCCGTATGGAAGACACACTGCGTGATCGTGTTGTCGGGCAGGAGCAGGCTCTTGTGGCCGTGTCGAACGCCGTCCGCCGGGCCCGTGCCGGTCTTCAGGATCCCAACCGTCCGATCGGTTCGTTCCTGTTCCTCGGTCCCACAGGTGTTGGCAAGACCGAGTTAACCAAGGCTCTGGCGCAGTTCCTGTTCGATGACGAGAAGGCCCTGCTGCGGATAGACATGAGTGAGTTCATGGAGAAGCACGCAGTCTCCCGTCTGATCGGCGCCCCTCCAGGTTATGTCGGTTACGATGAAGGCGGTGTGCTGACGGAAGCCGTTCGTCGGCGTCCTTATCAGGTGATCCTGTTTGACGAGGTGGAGAAGGCCCATGAGGACATCTTCAACATTCTGCTTCAGGTTCTCGATGATGGACGTCTGACGGACGGGCAGGGACGTGTGGTGGACTTCCGCAACACGATCATTGTCCTGACCAGCAACCTTGGCTCTGAAGTCTTGGCCAATCTGCCGGACGGTGAATCCGTGGATGAGGTCCGTCCGCAGGTCATGCAGGTCGTACGGAATCACTTCCGGCCCGAGTTCCTCAATCGTCTGGACGAGATCATCCTGTTCTCCCGCCTGCAGCGCAAGGACATGGACCGGATCGTCAAGATTCAGATCAGCCGTCTCCAGAAGCTGCTGGAAGATCGCAAGATTGATTTGGAACTGGACGAGAAGGGAACTGAGTGGCTGGCCGCAGAAGGATACGATCCTGTCTACGGTGCCCGTCCGCTCAAGCGTGTCATTCAGCGCAGCCTCCAGAACCCGCTGGCCAGCCTGCTGCTTGAAGGAAGCATCCACGATGGTGAAGCCGTAAAGGTTTCGGCCACTGACAAGGCCCTCACGATTGA
>NZ_JAERLW010000015.1:60000-63165 GCF_018256215.1 Gluconobacter sp. Dm-73
ACACCGCATGAGTGCGGAAGTTGGCTTCATCTTTATGGTGTGGCTGGTTTCTGTGCATGTGTCTTCAGAGCCGTCTTCGGATGGAAATGAAGAATGGTGTGAGAATGAGAAGGGCGTTCGGTGGATGCCTTGGCACTAAGAGGCGATGAAGGACGTGGTACGCTGCGAAAAGCCATGGGGAGCCGCGAACAGGCTTTGATCCGTGGATGTCCGAATGGGGCAACCCCCTCGCAAGAGGATCATGCACTGAATACATAGGTGTATGAGGCAAACCCGGGGAACTGAAACATCTCAGTACCTGGAGGAAAAGACATCAACAGAGATTCCGCTAGTAGTGGCGAGCGAACGCGGAGCAGGCCAATGCCTTGTCAAGAAGAAGCAAAACGGTCTGGAAAGTCCGGCAAGAATGGGTGATAGCCCCGTATGCGTAGTGTTTTGACAAGGATTCGAGTAGGGCGGGGCACGTGAAACCCTGTCTGAACATGGGGGGACCACCCTCCAAGCCTAAATACTCCTTAGTGACCGATAGCGAACAAGTACCGTGAGGGAAAGGTGAAAAGCACCCCGATGAGGGGAGTGAAAGAGACCTGAAACCGGACGCCTACAAGCAGTCGGAGCCTCTTATGGGGTGACGGCGTACCTTTTGTATAATGGGTCAGCGAGTTTCTGTTTGCAGCGAGCTTAAGCCGTTAGGTGTAGGCGTAGCGAAAGCGAGTCTGAATAGGGCGAATGAGTTGCTGGCAGAAGACCCGAAACCGAGTGATCTAGCCATGGCCAGGCTGAAGGTGCGGTAACACGCACTGGAGGGCCGAACCCACGCCTGTTGAAAAAGTCGGGGATGAGCTGTGGCTAGGGGTGAAAGGCCAATCAAACTCGGAGATAGCTGGTTCTCCGCGAAATCTATTGAGGTAGATCGTCGGGTGTTTACCCTGGGGGGTAGAGCACTGGATGGGCTAGGGGGGCCCAAAGCCTTACCAAACCTAACCAAACTCCGAATACCCAGGAGTATAGCCCGGCAGACAGACAGTGGGTGCTAAGGTCCATTGTCGAGAGGGAAACAGCCCAGACCACCAGCTAAGGCCCCTAAATCGTGGCTAAGTGGGAAAGGATGTGGGGATTCCAAAACAACCAGGAGGTTGGCTTAGAAGCAGCCATCCTTTAAAGAAAGCGTAATAGCTCACTGGTCTATTAGAAACCCTGCGCCGAAAATGTAACGGGGCTCAAGCCACGTGCCGAAGCTGTGGGTGCATACTTTAGTATGCGCGGTAGCGGAGCGTTCCGTAAGTCTGCGAAGGAGACGGGGTGACCCTCTCTGGAGATATCGGAAGTGCGAATGCTGACATGAGTAGCGACAAACAGTGCGAGAAACACTGTCGCCGAAAGTCCAAGGGTTCCTGCGCAAGGTTAATCCACGCAGGGTGAGCCGGCCCCTAAGGCGAGGGCGAGAGCCGTAGTCGATGGGAACCAGTTTAATATTACTGGGCCTGCCAGAAGTGACGAATGAGAGATGTTGTCTGTCCTTAACGGATTGAACAGGCTTTTCAATCATTCCAGGAAATAGCTCTGGCGTATAGACCGTACCCGAAACCGACACAGGTGGACTGGTAGAGAATACCAAGGCGCTTGAGAGAACGATGCTGAAGGAACTAGGCAAATTGCTCGTGTAACTTCGGGATAAACGAGACCCGCTCGTGGGCAACCATGGACGGGTGGCACAGACCAGGGGGTAGCGACTGTTTAGTAAAAACACAGGGCTCTGCGAAATCGTGAGATGACGTATAGGGCCTGACGCCTGCCCGGTGCCGGAAGGTTAAGAGGAGGTGTGCAAGCACTGAATTGAAGCCCCGGTAAACGGCGGCCGTAACTATAACGGTCCTAAGGTAGCGAAATTCCTTGTCGGGTAAGTTCCGACCTGCACGAATGGCGTAACGACTTCCCCACTGTCTCCAGCATCGACTCAGCGAAATTGAATTCCCCGTGAAGATGCGGGGTACCCGCGGTCAGACGGAAAGACCCTATGAACCTTTACTGCAGCTTTGCAGTGGCATCAGAGACATTCTGTGTAGGATAGGTCGGAGGCTTTGAAGCCGGGGCGCCAGCACCGGTGGAGCCATCCTTGAAATACGACCCTGAATTTTTCTGATGTCTAACCGAGACCAGTAAGCCTGGTCCGGGACCCTGCATGGTGGGCAGTTTGACTGGGGCGGTCGCCTCCCAAAGTGTAACGGAGGCGCGCGATGGTGGGCTCAGGCCGGTCGGAAACCGGCTGTCGAGTGCAATGGCATAAGCCCGCCTGACTGTGAGAGTGACAGCTCGATCAGAGACGAAAGTCGGCCATAGTGATCCGGTGGTCCCACGTGGACGGGCCATCGCTCAACGGATAAAAGGTACTCTAGGGATAACAGGCTGATCTCCCCCAAGAGTCCACATCGACGGGGAGGTTTGGCACCTCGATGTCGGCTCATCACATCCTGGGGCTGGAGCAGGTCCCAAGGGTTCGGCTGTTCGCCGATTAAAGTGGTACGTGAGCTGGGTTTAGAACGTCGTGAGACAGTTCGGTCCCTATCTGCCGTGGGTGTAAGAGACTTGAGAGGATTTGTCCCTAGTACGAGAGGACCGGGATGAACATACCTCTGGTGCACCGGTTGTCACGCCAGTGGCACAGCCGGGTAGCTAAGTATGGACGGGATAACCGCTGAAAGCATCTAAGCGGGAAACCCACCTCAAAACGAGGTCTCATAGAGCCGTGACAGACCATCACGTTGATAGGCCGGGTGTGAAAGTGCAGTAATGCATGCAGCTAACCGGTCCTAATCGCTCATACTTCTCACATCAAACACATGCACAGAAATCAGCCACACTCTCTTCACAAAAACGCACCAACCTCCACCCTCTCTCAAAAGACAGGGTGGGCTGGAAGACCTGGTGGCCATTGCGAGGGCCCTACACCCGATCCCATCCCGAACTCGGCCGTGAAATCCCTCAGCGCCTATGATACTGCACCTTAAGGTGCGGAAAAGTCGGTCGCCGCCAGGTCCCCCAGCCCACTCAATACAACTCACATTCCCCCAACATCACACAATACCCACGCGGGGTGGAGCAGCCCGGTAGCTCGTCAGGCTCATAACCTGAAGGCCGTAGGTTCAAATCCTACCCCCGCAACCA
>NZ_JAERLW010000016.1:0-48817 GCF_018256215.1 Gluconobacter sp. Dm-73
GGTAATGGGGGCCGGGGTGGGGGCTGTCTTGGGCAGTTCGGCTGAGGGTTCTTCTGGCACTTCAGGCGCGGACGGTGTCTCAGGCGTCGGAACGGCAGGCGTCGGAGTGGACTGCTCCTTTTGCGGCTGCTGCTGGTCTTCCTGTGTTTCCTGCGGGCTCTGGGCTGAGGGAGGAGGGGGCGCACCGCCTTCTTCATGCGCCCGTGGCCCGCGCATGCTGCTTTTCGAAGGCGGCGTATCGAAAACCATCTCGACCTGCGGCTGCTCCTGCCCCGCAGGCGAGCCATGCATGCCCTGATGCTGCATCAGCAGGAAGGCCAGAATGGCTGCGTGAAGTCCCGCCGAGAAAATGAACGGAACCGTAGGACCGTTCTCGACAATGGTTTGCGGACGCATCATCGGCGTCAGCACCGGACGGACCCGGATTGCGGGCGGGACGTAATCTCTCAGGCGTTCGCGCGTCCCGGCCGGGGCGTGCTGCGGACGTGCGGGGGCAGTCCGCGCCGAGGGGGCGAAGAGCTGCGGCTCGCGCTTCTGCGGCTTTCCGGACGTAACTGTGGCTGTTCCGCTCATAGGCGGGGCCGTCCGTCGGGAAAGGACCTGGCAGAAAACAGCCGGTCGGCAAGGAGAAGGTGGCGTCGCATCATCGCCAGACCTTTTGCACCAGGGCGGTCGGGGTTGTCATCCGGCAGGCTGGTTATCCGGGGCTGGGGGTGGGCGTCTGTCTTGGCATATCATGGCAGTAATGCGAGACCCACGAAAGACACAAAGAGTCACCCGAACCTTAACTTCCGGAAAGGCGTATGCCTGATGGCTGATTATGCCACACTTCTTGGCTCCGATCCCGGTCTGGCGGCGGCCATGGCGCGTATCGGACCTTGCACCCTGCGGGGCGATGACGGGCAGGAGCCTTACGATGCCCTTCTTCGGGCCATCGCCGGGCAGCAGCTTCATGGAGCGGCGGCGCGGAAGATTTTCGGGCGCCTCTGCGTGCTGGGAGAACAGGGCACGGTGGACGGGCCGCCGCCAGCGCCCGGACGGCTTCTGGAACTGTCTGAGGAAAGCCTGCGTGCCTGCGGCCTTTCGGGAAACAAACTTCTGGCCATGCGCGGTGTCGCACAGGCCCGTCTGGATGGAACCGTTCCCAGCCGCGCCGAGGCCCGGAGCATGACGGATGAAGAGCTGATCGCGCGTCTTGTCACTCTGCGGGGGATCGGACGCTGGACAGTCGAAATGCTGCTGATGTTCACGCTGAATCGCCCGGATGTGATGCCCGTCGATGATTTTGGCGTTCGGGAAGGCTGGCGGCGCCTGCGGGGGCTGGAACTGCCTCCCAAACCAAAGGCGCTGAAAGAGGAAACGGCCCGCTTTTCCCCCTATCGATCGACGCTGGCCTGGTATTGCTGGCGCGTGGCGGAGGAAGGGAAGAAAACGGCTCCCAATCCCCTGACGGCCTGAAGCAGTTCAGGACGCTTCCATCACGGCCGGGATCGTCGTCATGAACTGACGGGTATCTTCGGGGGAAAGGGGACGTGACAGCAGATAGCCCTGAACCTCCGTGCAGCCCAGACGCTTGAGATAGGAGAGCTGTTCCTGACTTTCCACGCCTTCCGCAGTCACGGCCACGCCCAGATCGATCGATAGATCCACCACGGCGCGCACAATGGAAGCGGCGCGGGATTCGCGGAGCATGTCCCTGACGAACAGACCGTCCAGCTTGATTTTCGAGAACGGGAAGAAGCGCAGATATCCGAGAGACGAGAAGCCCTTGCCGAAATCGTCGAGCGCAATGGAAATCCCGGCGTTCTGCAGGCGGCTGAGCAGCGTGAAGGTTGCGGCATCCGGCTCCATGAAGATGTTTTCGGTCATTTCGATCTGAAGGCAGCGGGCTGGGAAGCCGGTTTTTTCCAGAACCCGGAACGTGTCCTTGAGGAAGGTCGGGGCCTCAAGCTGCCCGACGGAGACATTGATCGAAAGCACCAACCCGTCTTCCCATTCGCTGGCAAAGAGGCAGGCCCGTTCCATGACATAGACGCCGAGCTTCTGGATCAGCCCCGCTTCCTCGGCAAGCTGGATGATCCGCTCGGGGGGGACGCGGCCATATTCGGGATGGGACCAGCGGATCAGCGCCTCGAACCCGCAGAGCTTCTGGCTCTGGGTGTTGAAGAAAGGTTGATAGACAATGCCCAGACCGCCTTCCTCCAACGCCTGGGGGAGCGCACGGATCAGGTCCCGGTTTCGTTTGGCGACGGTTCGCAGCTCCGGGTTGTAGAAGCGATGCGTGTGGCCTCCGAGGCTCTTGGCCTCGTAGAGCGCCAGATCACTGGCTTCCAGCAGGCTTCCCACGCGCTCAGATCCGCCGATGGACAGCACGATTCCTACGCTAAGGCCGACTGCGCAGCGCACACCTTCACCCACCCGGATGGGCACGTTCGTCAGCGCATTGATCAGCCCGGACGCGGTGGCGGAAGCTTGGGCCGGTGTTGTCTGGCGTTCGAGCAACATGAATTCGTCGCCGCCAAAACGGTAGAGCCTGTGGCGTTCGCTCAGGGTGCGGCTCAGGACAACCGTGACTTTCCGGAGCATTTCGTCGCCGGCGGAATGGCCGTGCCGGTCGTTGATCTGTTTGAAGCCGTCCAGATCGAGATTGAGCAGTGCGAACGCTTCTCCCGTGCGTGCGGCCTCGATGAGGTAGGTTTCCATGTCATCGAGGAAAGCACCGCGGTTGGGCAAACCGGTCAGCAGATCATGCCGTGCCCTGAAAGACGCGCTTTCCTGCGCCCAGTGCGTCTGGGTCACATCCGTTCCAACGCCACGATAGCCGACGAAGATGCGGTCCTGAAAAACCGGACGCCCGCTGAGCGACCAGAAGCGCTGCTGACCCTGCAGGGTGCCGGACACCACGATGTCGCGGAAGAAAATCCGGTTGTCGAGGCACTGCCGCAGACGTCCAAGCCCTGTCCGTTCATCGCCGTCAAAAGCGGCCGGGCCGGCCAGATCAGACAGGATGTCAAAGAAGATGCGGGTTTCAAGCCACTCGCGGCTGTTGCCGAAGGCCGAGGCCAGACTGGCTGACACATTGCGCAGGCTTCCGGACGCGCAGGTCTCCCACAGCCAGTCGCCAGTGTCGTCATCCGCGTTGCGGAGCAGGAGCTGGACGATGCTGTTGCGCTGTTCGAGGGAATACCGGCTGACCAGAAAAGCCGTGAACAGGGTGCGGACGGCCATCGTCAGGGACAGGACAAAGAATAGATAAACCGCCATTTCGATGGCGATGTAAAAATAGAAAATACCGTGGTCGATCGTCCATGCTTCGAACAGGGCACCGCCGCAGGACAGAATGAGCATGGAGGCAATGATTTCCCCCATGCCCGTCAGAGGAACCAGTGTAATGGTCGTCGCGGTCAACCCGACCATGATGCCGGCGACCAGAACCCGGTCATTCGCGTCTCCGTAAGGAAATACGACCGGAGGCAGGGTGACCCAGCACAGGGCGAATGCGAAATTCAGACCCTTGAGAATCCATGACTGCCGGGTGTCGACCAGTTTTTCGGTGGGGATTGCATAAAAGCAGATGTTGTAAAGTGCGAGCAGGAGCAGGACTGTTCCGCACAGAATCGCGCCGTAAAAAGGATAGTTCCGCATCAGGCAAAGGCCTGCGATCGGGCCACAGCTGATCTGGGGGACGAAATGGAAGAAGTTCAGACCGCGCAGAACTCTGCAACGCGAAAGGCGGATCTCTTCTTCTGCGCCTGCCGGGATCTCGGCCCGGAAGGGAAAAAGTCGCGCAAACCGCATTTGTTTCAGCAGGGTCAGGACGGCTGTCATTATGTCGCGCATGGCGGGAAGGCGACAACGGGAGCCGGTGAGACAGGCAAAGACATCATGAACCTTCCCAATAGCGGAGGAGGGGGCCACGATGACAGGAATTTATGAAGTTTTTCTTTGCAGAGAGCGAATCTGTTGCAGGCAACATCTCCGCGCCTCGGGTATGGCGCCCCGGACACGGAGATAGCTGTTAAAGAGTTAAGGTTTCGTTAGTGTGCCATTTCCGGCGTCGTGGCGTAAATCTCGTGGCTGGCTTTTTCAAACATTTCAATGCATTCGCGCATATTGGCTGTCAGCGCGGCGCGGGTGATGTCCGGGTCGTTGGACGGATAATACCCGCGGGCCAGATCCTCATCGATTTCCAGATGGGACGGGCCGTCATGTTCGTGCTCATCATGCGCCAGACCCCATGTCCAGTGCTTCTTTGCGAACAGGTTGGTGAATTTCGGTGCGTGGCACAGATAGGCGGCCAGCTCTTCGGCGATGTATTCGACGGCTGCGAGCCAGGAGAAGAAGACCACGGGATCTTCACTGTCGGCATTGGCGATCAGCTTCTGGACCGTGGGAAGCGTGTCGTAATGCGTTCCGTACAGGTCGAGGCCGAATTCTTTTGCGCCATCGGCCCAGAGAATGGCGTGTGAGCCTTCCTCTTCCTTCATTTCCCGCACGGCTTCACGCGCTTCTGAAAAGAAGGTCTTGATCCGGGTCTGCCCGAAGCGCTGGACGAGCGGTTTGATGGGAAGATGGCCGACGCGCACGTCAATAGCGCGCTCGAAAGCCTGAATAAAAGGCCACCAGCCGATCATCATGGCCTTAATAGTCTCTTTATCGCCATGGGCTGCGCCCCGGGCCAATGCGGAAGAATAGATTTTCTCCCGTGTAAAGACACGCATTTCGGCACGATTTACCAAGGGCTCGGAGAACAGTAGAGCGTACATCCGCGTAATCCTGAAGAAGTTTATTACATGCGCCGTTCCGGCAGTGATGTTGTAGTCGTTAATTTTTCAGAAAAGTAACTTTTTTACTTTAATTATAATTGAATTTTTTTAAATTACCAAAATATTAATATATTAGATTTTCACTATGTTGCTTAATCGTAACGATTTGGTTCCTGAAAAACTGCCGTCTATCTGATTGATTTGATTTCGTAACGTATTTTACCGGGCTGGAATCTGAAGAAATTCCATCATTTCTTTCAGAAAAGCCCGGGGCTGTTCCACATGCAGCCAGTGCCCGGCATCGGGCAGGGAGCGGATCAGCGCCTGCGGGAAGAGCGCCCGGATATGATCGTGATGTTCGGGCAGGACATAGGGCGAGGCTCCGCCGCGCAGAAAAAGAACAGGCCCTTCGTAAGGGGCAATCTGAAGGTCGGGCCAGCTTTCGATGTCATGAATGTCGCGGGAAAGCGCGTCAAAACCGATGCTCCAGCCCGGAGAATCGCCCAGCCGGATGTTTTGCAGCAGGAGTTCGGCGACGGGACGGCTGCCTGTGATGGGCTCCAGAAGAGCCAGCCCTTCCCGCCGCTCCAGCGAGGGAGGGAATGTGAGGGTTTCGAGCTTCGAGATCATCTCGCGTTGCCCATGTCCTGTTCGGGCCGGGGCGATGTCTGCAACGAGCAGCTTCGTGACGCGCTCCGGGGCGGCGAGCGCGAGCATCATGCCGACTTTGCCACCCATGGAGTGTCCGACGACCGCAAAGCGCTCGATTCCCAGATCGTCCAGCGTTTCCAGCACGTCCTGTGCCATGAGGGCATAGCTGGTGGGACCATGCGGGCTGTGGCCATGATTGCGCAGATCCAACGCCAGCGTTCGGAAGGTCGCAGCCGCGCCGCGCTGGAGAAAGCCGAGATTCCGGGCCCGTCCGAACAGCCCGTGCAGGAAAACGACCGTCTCCGGGCCTTCGCCGCGTTCGATGGCATGCAGTTTCATCGGTGATCCTTCCATGACAGCTGTTGATCGGCAGCGCGCTTGCCGTCAAACAGGATCACACCTGCCGCCCGGGAGCCCGCTTGTCCACCAGTCCCGCCCCTTTTCAGGACCGTTCGCGCATCCTGCGCCAGCGGTTGAACCGCTTACAGGCGCGTCTGTTTCCTCACGCCCCCCTGAATCTGCGGACACTGGTGCGTGGCAACGAGATCTGGTTGAGCGTTCTGGCGGGATTTGTCGGCATTCTGTCAGGGCTGTGTGTGGTCGTCATGACCCATCTCACCTTCTGGATGCACAGACTGCTTTTTGGTGTTTCGGGCGTGTCCGGCGGTCATCTGTCCGGTTTGAACGCTTTGCCCCCTATCCGGACAGTTGTCGTACTAAGCGGCGGCGGGTTGATGATCGGCCTGTTCGGGGTGCTGATCGCAAAAACCATGCCGCGCAGCCCAGTGGACCCCATCGAGGCAAATGCGCTGCATGGCGGACGTATGTCGGTACGGGACAGTCTGGTCATTGTCTGTCAGACGGTTCTGTCCAACGGCGTGGGCGGTTCCATCGGGCTTGAGGCCGGATTTACCCAGATCGCGGCAGCATTTGGCTCCCGGATCGGTCGGTCATTTCGGGTGCGCCGGGAAGATCTGCGGGTTCTGGTGGGAGCCGGGGCCGGGGCCGCGATCGGGGCGGCGTTCGATGCGCCGGTGGCGGGCGCGTTCTATGCGTTCGAACTGGTGATCGGGTCTTATTCTCTGGGCAGTTTGTCCCCTGTGGCCGTGGCTGCGCTGGCAGGTGTGGGCGTGACGCGCTTTCTGGGCAGTGTGCCGCCGGGCATCGTTATTCCGTCTCCCGGAGATCTGTCCTGGGAAGGAACGGCCGGGGCGGTCCTCATCAGTGTTCTGACGGCGCTGACGGCCATCGGGCTGATGTTCTGCGTTACACAGACGGAGGGGTTGTTCCGGCGCATGCCCGGCCCGGTCTGGCTACGTCCGGCGGTGGGCGGGCTGATCGTGGGAGGGCTGGCAACGCTCCATCCGTCCGTTCTGTCCGCAGGGCATGAAGCAATGCGGACAGTCTTTGCGGGGAATGTTACCGCGCGAATGGCCGTCGTTCTTCTGCTCCTGAAAGCGCTGGCATCGTGCCTGTGTATCGGGTCGGGGTTTCGCGGGGGGCTGTTTTTCGCCTCATTGTATCTCGGATCACTGGCCGGGACGATCTATGGCACGCTTCTGGCGCCGCTGGGCGTTGCGCCGGATTCCGTTACGGCCTGCGCGTTGATTGGTATGAGCGCGATGGCCGTGGCGGTCATTGGTAGTCCCATGACGATGGTGTGCCTGATGCTGGAACTGACCGGCAGCGTGTCCATGAGTGGTGCCACGCTGGTGGCCGCAGTGCTCTCCCTGCTCACGGTGCGGCGCCTGTTCGGCTACAGCTTTGCAACATGGCGTTTCCATCTGCGGGGCGAATCCATCCGCTCTGCAGTCGATATCGGCTGGATGCGCTCTCTGAATGTGCGCCGGATGATGCGCGGACAGGTCCGGACGCTTCCGGCAGAGACGTCCGTGAGCCGGGCTCAGACGCTGTTTCCGCCCGGTGCGGCCCAGCGGATCGTGCTGCTTGACGAAGCGGGTCATTATGACGGCATCGTTCATCTGGCGGAACTGCATGCCGCGCCTTCGGATCAGACGCCGATCAGAACGCTGGCCCTGTTCCGTAACGCCATGCTCACACCGCTCATGAATGTCCGCGAGGCGATCGAACTGTTCGAAAAAGCCGAGGCCGATGCACTTGTCGTCGTCGAAGATCCACAATCACGGCAGGTGATCGGAACCCTGACCGAACAGCACGCCCTGCGCCGCTATGCCGAGGAACTCGAACGCAGCCGCAGGAGCCTGGCGGGCGACGATAGCCTGCCGACCTGACCCGGCTCCAGCCTTTCCCCCTTGGCATCGGGTCGTTCCCGCTTCAACATATAGTCCTATCAGATGCCCGTTCCGGGCGCCCTAAACCGGAGATTTTCCCATGACCGCGACCCCCGAATCCCGCCTCGCCGCCCTCGACATCACGCTGCCGGTCGCAGCCGCTCCGGTTGCGAACTACGTCACGACCGTACGGACGGGAAACCTGCTCGTCGTGTCCGGCCAACTCCCGCTGGTGGACGGCAAGCTGCTTATCACCGGCAAGCTGGGTGACGAAGTTTCGGCCCATGCCGGTGTGGCCTGTGCCCGCGCCTGCCTTATCAATGTTCTGGCACAGGCCAAGGCTGCGCTCGACGGCGATCTTTCCCGTATCACGCGCGTTGTCCGTCTGGGCGGCTTCATTGCCTGCACGCCGGAATTCACCGACCACGCCACCGTCATGAACGGTGCCTCCGATCTAGCTGTCGATGTGTTCGGTGACGCCGGACGCCATGCACGCTCCACCATCGGTGTGCCGAGCCTGCCCGTGAATGCCCCGGTCGAAGTCGAGGCGCTGTTCGAAATCGCCTGATACGGGAGAGACCGAATGGGAGAAACGGGCACCATGCCGTCCCCCGACTGGAGCCTGAGCCTTCATGCCTCGATCCATGAGATCGGGGCCGAAGCCTGGGACGCCTGTGCGGGAACGGACAATCCGTTTGTCTCTTTCGGTTTCCTGTCCGCCCTTGAAGACAGCGGTTCCGTCGCGGACCGCTCCGGCTGGCTGGTTCGTCATGCCGCCTTGCGCGCGCCGGATGGCACGATCGCGGCTCTCGCCCCACTTTACGGAAAATCCCATTCCTGGGGCGAGTATGTCTTCGACCAGAGCTGGGCCCGCGCCTATGAAGCCGCAGGCGGGCGCTACTATCCCAAATTCGTCTGTGCCGTCCCGTTCTCGCCGGTTCCCGGACCGAGGCTGCTGCTGCGCCCCGGTCTCCCTGACGCGCAGGGTGTGGCGCAGGCCCTTGCCGCCGCGCTCATTCAGGCGACGGCGCAGCTCGGCCTCTCTTCCCTGCATGCCAATTTCTGCGACGGGGTTTCGCTGAATGCCTTTACCGACGCCGGGTATCTGCCGCGAACAGGCCTTCAATATCACTGGCAGAATAACGGCTACACGACGTTCGACGATTTTCTGGCCGCCCTGTCTTCCCGCAAACGCAAATCCATCCGCAAGGAACGCAGCGCCGCCCAATCCTGCGGCCTGACCTTCAGCACGCTCCGAGGAAACGACATCACGCCGGAAGACTGGAAAGCATTCTATCGCTTCTACCAGTCCACGATCGACCGCAAATGGGGCAGCGCCTATCTGACTGAACGCTTCTTCTCCATGCTGTCCGAACGCCTCGGAGACCGCGTGGTTCTGATGATGGCCCATCATGACGGAAAAGCCGTTGCCGGGGCCCTGAATCTTATGGGGAAGGACGCTTTGTTCGGGCGGAACTGGGGCTGCGAAGGGGACTGGCCCTTCCTGCATTTCGAGTTGTGTTATTACCGCGCGATTGCCTTCGCCATCGAACACGGCCTCTCCCGTGTCGAAGCCGGGGCGCAGGGGGAGCATAAGATTCAGCGCGGCTATCTCCCGAGCTTCACCCATTCCGCCCATGCCATACTCGATCCCGGTCTGCGACAGGCGGTCGCAGCCTTCGTGGAAGAGGAACGGACGGCCTTGCAGGCAGAGGCGGCGGAACTGCTGACTCTTTCACCATATCGTCACGGCGAGTCGGGTTGAGGGCGTTCGTTTAACGATTGGGAAAGCTTTGTGCCGCTACGCTGTGCTTCGAAATCGGGATTGACCGGAGCCTGTAACGCCCATGGAGAACAGTACCTATATCGCGCTTTCGCGCATGGATGCCCAGCAGCGCGCCATGTCCGTGGTTGCGGACAACATGTCGAACGCATCGA
This sequence comes from Gluconobacter sp. Dm-73, assembly GCF_018256215.1. Taxonomy (NCBI): domain Bacteria; kingdom Pseudomonadati; phylum Pseudomonadota; class Alphaproteobacteria; order Acetobacterales; family Acetobacteraceae; genus Gluconobacter; species Gluconobacter sp. Dm-73. The sequence goes on from NZ_JAERLW010000016.1 coordinate 9,608, forward strand.
CCGTGGGCTACAAACGCGAAAATGTCCTCTTCAGTGACTTCCTGTCCCATCAGCACGGTTCCAAACAGGCCGAAGGTGCGGATACGGAATCCTATACGCAGGACCGTGCGACATATCGGGACTTTCAGCAGGGCGACATGCAGTCCACCGGCAATCCGCTGGATCTGGCGCTTGGAGGCGAGGGGTATTTTCAGGTCCGTACCGCCAATGGTGTGCGCCTGACCCGGGCAGGGCGGTTTGAGGAACAGCAGGACGGCGCCGTCGTTGATGAAAGCGGCAATGCCCTGCTGGACCGGGACGGACAGCCGATCGTTATTCCCCAGACCGACCACCGCATCACCATTTCCGCCGATGGCGTGATCTCGACCGAAACGGGCGAACAGGGTCAGATCGGCATCGTGACGGCACAGGACGACAACAAACTTCAGGCCGAAGGCAGCAGGCTTCTGCGGACGGAGCAGCCCACAACCGCTGTGGAACGGCCCAATATCGTGCAGGGCATGGTGGAAGGCAGCAACGTCCAGATGATGACCGAAGTCACGAAAATGATGCAAATCCAGCGGAATTTCCAGTTCATGGCGCAGTTCGTAGATGCCGAAGCCACGCGCCAGAAAAACGCCATCGACAAGATCGTTCAGGTTTCGGCCTGATTATTTCCCCTGACGGGACAAGGATAATTTTCCATGCGCGCACTCGACATCGCCGGAACGGGCATGCAGGCCCAGCAGACCAACGTCGAAACGATTTCCAATAACATCGCGAACATGAGCACCACGGGATATAAACGCTCCCGCGCCGAGTTTCAGGATCTGATCTATCAGAACCTCCGTCGCGTGGGCGCAAGTTCGTCCGATACCGGGACGACCATTCCCGCTGGCGCGCAGGTCGGCCTTGGTGTGAAGACGGCGGCGATCTATCGCATTAACGATCAGGGCAGTCTTGAGCAGACGAGCAACTCCCTTGATATGGCGGTTCAGGGGCGCGGTTATTTTCAGGTCCAGCTTCCTTCGGGACAGCTTGCCTATACCCGCGACGGCACGTTTTCGATGGACAATAACGGTTCTCTCGTGACCGCAGACGGCTATCTCATCAGCCCGACGATCACGATCCCCAACAATGCCCAGAGTATTTCGATTGATCAGTCCGGTCAGGTGAGTGTGCAGATCGCCGGGCAGAACAACACGACGCTCGTCGGCCAGCTTCAGCTTGGCATCTTCACCAACGAGAACGGTCTGGCCGCGATGGGGCAGAACCTGTTCACGCAGACGACGGCCTCTGGCGATGCCATGATGGGCAACCCTGAAGCCGTCGGCTACGGCAGTATCATGCAGGGTTATGTCGAAAACTCGAACGTCAATGTCGTGACCGAAATCACTGACCTCATTACGGCACAGCGCGCCTATGAAATGAACAGCAAGGTCATCACCGCGTCTGATGACATGCTGAAAACCGTCACCAATCTGGGCGGCGCTTAAAAGATGAACCGCGCCCTGCTGACGGGTGGCATTCTACTGCTGGCAGGGTGCGAGGCATTTTCCTTTTCGTCGGCGGCGACGTTACGCACGGCCGTCAATGTCGATCACCCACGCGTGCGTTTGTCGGATCTGTTCGACGATCTGGGCAAGGGGCAGGACACCGAAATCGGAGATGCTCCGGCGCTTGGAGCCAGTTATGTGGTGGGTGGCCCTCAATTGACCGCCATTGCCGCTCAGTTCGGCGTGGACTGGCCGGATGCTTCGCCTCTGGTATCTGTGACCGTAACCCACACGGCGCGGATGATTACGGCAGATGATGTCCTGCCTGTTGTCCGCGAAGGACTGGAACTGCCTTCCGAGGCACGGGTGGAAGTGGCGCTGACCGGGTTCAAGCCGGTGCCAGTTCCGGTTGCGGATCAGGGCGCACCCGCCATTCTGCATATTGACCGTCCGCCGCATGGCAGCGAGCATTTTACGGCTCGGCTTGAGGTGCCTTCTGCCAAAGGTGGGCAGGGAACGGCTTTCAATGTGAGTGGCACGGCAACCATGGAGGTGCGTGCGGTAACCCTGCGTCACGCCATGCATCTGGGACAGCCCATCCTGCCAGACGATGTCACCATGACGTTTGTCCGCGTCGGTCTGATTCCGGATGATGCGTTACAGAACCCTGAGGATGCGGTTGGGTTGGAAGCGCGTGGCGTGCTTGCCGCCGGTCAGGTTCTCAGTGTGTCGCAACTCGCACATCCTCAGCTTGTCCATCGCGGTTCGCCGGTGGTGGCGACGTTTTCCGGCGAGAGCCTTCACCTGACGGTGTCTGGAACTGTCCTGGAAACAGGCGGGAAGGGCGATACCGTGCATGTTTACAATGCCAGTAGCCATATGGTGCTGACAGGGCGTGTTGTGGACCGGACGGAAGTGGAAGTCATTCCCGGCATCATGCCACTTTCCGCTGACAGCAGAACCCATCAGCAGACGACGGCTCTTCCGTCTCTCTGACGGGCAGCCGCCGCTGCCCGTCAGGCCGGTTTTTTTACTGCGTCAGATAGGTGTCGAACCAGTGGATGGTCCGCTGTACGGCATCGTCCCAGGACTTTGGATCGCTCATGCCGTGGCCCTGTCCCGGATAGATGACGAGCGAACTCGGCACATGCAGGGTCTGGAGCGCATGGAAAAATTCCTGACTCTGGGGCATTGGGCATTCCTCATCCGCAGAGCCGACGAAAATGAAGGTCGGAGTATGAGCCTGTCGGATATAGAGAATGGGTGAGGAATGGGCGTAGATGTCCGGGTCGTCGTAGACGGATTTTCCGAAGAAGGGTACCATCCAGCTATCGATGTTGTTTTCACCGTAATAGGACAACCAGTTTGAAATTCCGGCTCCGGCAACAGCTGCCCGGAAGCGGTTTGTCTGGGTGACGCTCCACATCGTCATGTAGCCGCCATAGGAAAATCCGGTCAGGCCCAGACGGTGGTCGTCGACAGGCGCGATTTTCTCAACCGCATCAATCCCGCGCAGGACGTCGCGGAGATCGCCATGTCCGAAATCCCGACGGTTTGCTGCGGTAAAGGCTTCGCCCTGTCCGTAGCTTCCCCGTGGGTTGGGCATGAAGACGTCATAACCCGCATTCAGAAGCGCCATCGCAAGCTTGCTGTTATCGCGGAAATAGCGCGGGTTGGAGGCGCTGGACGGTCCGCCATGAACATAGGCGATCATCGGGACCTTACCGTTCTTCTCCATGCCCGGCTTGCGCGTCAGGGGTTCCAGAAGCCAGCCCTGCACGGAATAGCCATCGCTTTTCCACGTCAGACTGCGCGCCTTGAGACGTGCCGGAAGGGCTTTATTGTCCTGATTGACGGGTTTCCATTGCCCAATGGGACCAGCGGCGATTTCAGGGGCTTTTTCAAAGCTCTGCCGGATAATGGCGGTGTGCTGCCCGGCACAGGACAGGCTTGGTTCCGAGCGGCCATTGGACAGCATCATGGTCTCTTCCCACAACGACCTCTGGCCTCCCTGAAGGGACCAGATAACGCTGCGGTCTCCCTTGAGACCGGTTGCAATGAGGCCCGGGCCACACTCCCAGGAAAGGTCGGTGACGGTGGCCTTCAGCCCTGGTGTCAGGTTGACGGGTTTCGCGCCAGCTTTGGTCAGATCCAGACTGTACGCATCGCCGCCGATCGCTCCGTAGTCACTCATCAGGCCGCCGATGAAGGACACCTGTTTTCCATCCGGAGAGACACGCGGAAGGTTGAGCTGCTGTTCCTGAGGCGGGGTGTAAAGAACGGTGTCCGTCCCATTTGCGATGGCGTGGAGCTTTGCAATCCACCAGTGATCGTCTCCGTTTCCCGGCGCAGCCGTGGCGATAAAGCCTTCGCCGTCCGGGCGCCAGTCATACTCATAAACATACAGATTGGCGGGCGACTGCCAGTTCAGATGGCCATTTTCGATCGTAGCGATCCGCTGTTCGTCGATCTGTGCATTGATTTCCCCGGTCGGGGCTGCGCCTGCTTCCATGGCGCCGGGCTGCCGATGGGCGTTTTCGATCGCCAGAACGCCAAGCTGCCCTTTGGGTCCATAGGACAGCGACTGAAGGGTTCCCTTGAAGGTCAGGACCTGTGTTGCATGGTGACCATCCTTGTCCGTCTGCCAGACAGACAGGGTTTTGACGGAAGGATCTTTCAGAACATAGGCCAGTGCCTGCCCGTCCCGACGCCAGGCGAACGCGCTTGCTTCACAGCCATGACACAGAGCCAGATTGCTGCGGGCTCCGGAGGGGAGGGTATACAGCACAGGCTGGGAAATGGTGCTTGTTGCAGGTTCTCCGACGGGTTCCTGCAATGACAGCAGTCGGCTTCCATCGGGAGAGATGGAGATGTGGTCGAAAAGCTGCACGGGGGCGGCAAAGGCCATCGCGGGGAACAGCGCGGCCAGCAGGGCGACGCGACGATAAGGAATCATGGTTTTCAGGTCCGTCTGACGGAAGGGGCGGAGGTGTTGTGGCGACGTAGCAGGCCGAGCAGCCAGTGGCACAGGCGCTTCGTTCTCGCACCGATGGCATCCATCCAAAGATAGACGATTGGTGTGGTGTAAAGGGTCAGAAGCTGGCTGACGACCATGCCACCGAGGATGGAAACACCCAGCGGACGGCGCATTTCCGCACCGTAGCCATTGCTGATGATGAGCGGGACCGCCCCGAGTGCAGCAGCGAGGGATGTCATCAGGATGGGGCGGAAGCGGGTGATAGAGGCTTTGAAGATGGCATCTTTCGGGGAGAGCTTTTCGACACGTTCGGCATGGATGGCGAAGTCGATGACGAGAATGGCGTTTTTCTTGACGATGCCCGTCAGCAGGATGATGCCGATCATGGCGATGATGCTGAAGGACTCTCCCGCGATCCACAGCCCCAGAACCGCGCCGATCCCGGCGGAGGGCAGGGTGGAGAGGATCGTAATGGGATGGATCAGGCTCTCATACAGAATGCCCAGCACGATATACATCACGGCAATGGCGGCGAGGAACGCCAGTGCGCCGTTGATCATGAGCTTGCGCGTATCGCCCGCTGTTCCGGTGAAGTCACCCAGCACGCCATCGGGGGCGTGCGTGCTCTGCATGGTCTGTTTGATGAGCGCGACCGCATCGTTGTAGCTCACACCCGTCGCCAGATCGAACGAGATGTTGGCGGAATAATAGTTGCCGCGATGGGTGATATCGAGCGGCTGCGGCTTCCACAGGATGGACGCGACGTTCATCAGCGGGATCATGGTTTCGATCGAAGATGAGACGGCGGAACCGCTGGAGGTGTTGCCGGACAACTGGTTGGCCAGCGAGTTCTGGATGGAGGCTGTCGCGAGCGATGTGAAGCTGCTGGCGGAGGTGCTGGAGTCGCTGCGGGCGCGGATCAGGTTGGAGGCCACTCCGCCCGCTGCTGTCCCTGCGGAGGTGGAAATCCAGACCTGATGAAGCGTCTCGGGGTCCATCCGGTATTTCGGCGCCAGCACCATGACCACGCGGTGTTCGGTCGTGGGCAGGTGGATCGTGGAGACGATGGCCTGACCGTAGGAATCATACAGAACGTTCTGGATCAACTGCGGAGTGACACCATAGCGCGCTTCCGTATCGCGCTGGACGGTGATGTAGGCCGCGACGGACTGCCCCTCGGTCGTGGACGAAATGTTGACCAGCTTTCCCGAGGCGCGCAGGGCGTTCAGCAGGATCGGGATATAGCCGAACAGGTCCGAGACGTTGTCTCCGCGCAGGACGTAGCGGTAGCTGCCGGTGTTCTTGGAACTGCTGCCGCCCTGACTGCTGCCGCCCACACTCCAGAACGAGACGTCCGCACCGGGTTCGTTGGGCACGCGTTTGCGGATGCGGTCCAGAATAGTTTCGGCGGAGACGCGCTCGTCCTTTTCCTTCAGATGGATATAAAGCTCACCGCTGTTTTTATCGTCGCTGAAAATGGTGGTGGATGTGACATCGGGGTCCGTCTGGGCGATGGCGCCGATTTCCCGCAAACGCCGGTCGATTTCCTGAAAGGACATCGTGGGGTCGCCCTTGATGCGTCCCGCCAGTAGCGACATGTCCTGTGACGGGATGAATTCCTTGGGCATCAGCACGATGGAGCCGATCAGCACCACGAAGCTCAGCGGTAGCGTCATACCCATCAGGATCGGGTGACGCAGACACCAGTGCATGGAGCGGCCGTACTGTTTCAGTGTCCAGTCCAGCGAGGTTTCCGTGAGGAACGCGATAGAGCCGATCAAGCCTTTGCGGGGCTGATCGCCGTGGTCGATTTCCAGCATCCGCGCGCACATCATCGGCGTCAGCGTGAGGGAGAGCCACATGGAAATGACGATGGCGGAAATCATCGTCATGCAGAACTCGAACATGATCGAACCCGCGCCGCCCGGCAAAAACAGCAGCGGGATGAAGACGGCGACCAGCGAGGCGCTGATGGACAGGACCGTAAAGCCGATCTCCGAAGAGCCGACCAGACTGGCCGTGTAACGGTCTTTTCCTTCCTCCATATGCCGGGCAATGTTTTCCAGCACGACAATGGCGTCATCGACCACGAAACCGACCGCAATGGTCAGGGACATGAGCGACAGGACATCCAGCGTGAAGTTGAACGCCGCCATCGCCGCCAGTGTGCCGGAGAGCGCGATGGGGACCGTCACGGCCGGGATAAGGGTCGTGACGAATCTGCGGAAGAACAGCAGAATCACAAGCACGACCAGCACGACGGACAGGATCAGCGTCAGTCGCGCATCCGCAAGCGATGCCCGGATGGAGCGGGACGTGTCGAGGCCCACGACCAGATTGACATCCGCAGGCAGCGCATCACGCAGATGCGTCAGGTTGGCGTTGATGCCGTCCACGATGGCCACGGTATTGGCATGGGGCTGGGCGGTCACGACCAGTGTGACGGCGCGGTGTCCGTTGATGTAGCTGGTCTGATAAACGTCCTGCACGCTGTCCGTGACGGTGGCGATGTCGCTCAGCCGGACGGGATAGAAGTCGTTGCGGTATGCGATGATCAGGTCCCGGTACTGGGCTGCGTTGACGGCCTGATCGTTGGTGGACAGCATCATCCGCTGGCCATTGCTGTCGATAAAACCCTTGGGCGTGAAGGCATTGGCCGAGGCAAGGGCGGTGCGGATGTCTTCAAGCCCGATGCCCCATTTATAGAGCGGGTTGGGATTGAGTTCGACGCGCACGGCGGGATTTGTCGACCCCACGACCTCCACACGCCCCACGCCCTTGACCTCGGCGAGCAGCGGCTTGATGCGGATATTGGCGATATCGTAGAGCTCGGCCTGTGTTTTCTGGTCCCCGGTCAGGCTCATCAGATAGACCGGGAAGCCGCCGCCATCCATTTTAAAGGCCTGCGGGTCGGCATCCATGGTCCCCGTCGGCAGGTCGGCGCGCGCGGCGCGCAGGGCCGCCTGTGTGTCGCGCAGGGCGCCGTCGATGTTCCGTGACGACGAGAATTCCAGAAAGATCTGGGCCTGTCCGGCACTGGTGTCGGATTCGATGCTTTCCAGATCCGCGATGGACCCGAGCCTGCGTTCCAGAGGCGTTGTGACGGAGGTTGCCATCTGCTGTGGGTCAGCGCCCGGCTGGGTCGCCACGACCATGATGGAGGTCGTGGTCATGTCCGGCATCGTGGCGACGGGCAGGAGCGGATAGCAGATCAGTCCCGCCATGAAGATGGCAATGGACATCAGTGTCGTCGCGACCGGGCGGTCTATGAACAGGCGGCAGAAATTCATACGGTCAGTTTATCCACAAAACCGCGTTTCAGGTCATTACTGATAGGACACAAAATGTCAGTTCTTCAGTGTGCGGGCCGTCAGAAGTCCGGCATGCCTGCCGGTTTGGCGGAGGGCTGGGTGACGTAATAGCGTTCTGCCAGGCGGGGCGGGAGAAGATCCATCAGGCGGGATCCCATGACCAGCCATGCCGGAAAGATTACCCGGCGCGTCTGTCGCAGCGTTCCGCGCAGGATCCGGCGCACGGCCTCTTCCGTGGACACCAGACCCGGCATGGCAAAGCGGTTCTGCCTCACCATGGCCGTATCCACAAATCCGCAGCATACGCTGGTCAGGCTGATGCCGAAACTACCCAGCCGGGCCGCATTGGCCACGATGAAACGGTCCAGCGCGGCCTTGGATGCGGAATAGGACGGCGTGCCGGGGTAACACACGAACCCCGCGACGGACGCCATAACGCAGATCCGCCCGCGCAGGTCTTCGCCATTCCGCTCTTGGCCGCGCATAGCCGCGACAACCGGAAAGAACGTATTGAGCGTTCCAGTCAGGTTGATGTCCAGCATGTCGCGGACGCGCTCTTCACGCTCCAAAAGTAGGCCGTCGCTGTCGGTATGCGGCAGGCCGCCCGTGATGCCCGCACAGAGAAACGCCATATCGAGCCGCTCTTGCGATGCGGCGGCAACCCAGTCGGCCATACCCTGCCGATCGCGCGTGTCTAGCACAGCTGGGACCGCTCTGGCTCCCTGCCCCTCACAGCGCCGGGCTGTTTCCATCAAGCCATCTTCAGCGTGATCGCACAGATGCAGGGAAACGCCCGGACGGGCCAGTTTCAGGGCAAGACCGCGTCCGATCCCGGATGCGGCCCCTGTAATCAGGATATTCATGGGGCCGATTTTAACAGAGTGTTTCCGGGATGCGACCCCCGAAGGGGCGAAAACATCTCTTCTCCGTCAGGTTACTTCGCGGAATTACAGTCCGAACGGGGTTTGGTGCCCGCAAGAAGCTGCCCGGCGAAGCTGTGGGCTTCCGTAATCATGGCGGCAAGTGTGCCGTTATGGCTGGCGTCATGAATCCGGTGTGTTACGGGCGTTCCAGCGGCACAGAGACGCGCGACAAGGCGTTTCTGCTGGCTTGTGGAGGTGTGCAGATCCTGCGCGCCTGATTCGATCAGAACAGGTGAGGGCAGGGAGAAGCCCGGATATTTCGCCCAGTCAAATGCCGGGGCCAGCACGCGGCCCGCTTCGGGTTCGAGCAGGGTTGCGGGCGTCAGGCCGGAGCGTTTGGCGATCGGGAAGAAATCCGAAGCGCACATGGAGCCCGCATCATGCAAAAGGCGCTGCCCCCGGGGCGTGAAGGCCTCGTTGATGTCGGTGGACGGATCGGCCTCGACCAGCGACTCCCCGAGCGTCAGAAGTTCCGGCACGGCGGGGGAGAAGCTGTGCGGATTGGCGGGATGCAGAAGTTCCTGCGCTGCCTGTTCGTCCAGATAGGGCGGCGCGGCGGCGATCGTGCCCAGAATATGCAGATGCGGCGCATAGGTCGAAGCCATGGCCGCAGCCGCCAAAGCCGCCTGCCCACCCTGTGCATGGCCGTTCAGCACCACATTGTCCGACAGATCTGGAAGGCGTTCGCGGGCCGCGCGTACAGAATCCAGCACGCTCATGCCTTCCGAACGCGCATTCAGCAGAAGCGGTGCGCCCGGCTCGCCCATGCCGGGATAGTCGGTCGCGACGATCGCAAAGCCCTGACGCAGCCATCCGTCATAGAAACGGGCTTGAACGGTGCCGATTCCCATCACGGACGGCGCGCAGGTCAGGTGCAGGCCGCTCTCTCCATGCGCCCAGGCCAGAACAGGCCAGCCCCCCGCCGGAGCCGGACCGCGCGGGACCAGAACCTGTGCCGACACGCGCACGAGCTGATGCGGGTTGCGCGCATCCGTGCTGCGGTAGGTCAGGCGATAGACGGAAGCCGGTTCATGGGACGGCACGGAATCCAGCCGGATCGCCTGCCCGGCCGAGACGGGCGCGCTGACGGACCAGTTGTCGCCGTCGTCATCCGAGGCGCAGCCGGACAGGGCGGCTCCGGCTGTCAGAAGCATGACGAGCGACGTCAGGGTGGTCAGCGGTTTATGGCGAAAAGAGCGGTACGGCATGGGCGGTCTGTCTCCGACAAGAAGCATCCCTCATAGCAGCGCTCCGCGTCCTGTGGGAGCGGCCATATCCGGCGTTGCGTTCGGTGTCGGACTTGGAGAGCCGCCCATCCGGCGCTACAGAGAAGACCATTGACGCGCCGGTCCGACCTGATCGGATCTGATACAACGAGGATAGCCATGACCGACACCATTCCCGATCGTCTCTCCGCCAGCCCCGACAGCCCGTATTACAACGAAGAACTGCTGTCGCGCGGCATCGGCGTCCGCTTCAAGGGCGAAGAGCGCACCACCGTCGAGGAATACTGCATCAGCGAAGGCTGGGTGCGTCTGGCCGTCGGCAAAGCCATGGACCGTCGTGGCCGTCCGATGACGATCAAGGTCACGGGGCCGGTTGAGGTCTGGATCAAGGATTCCGAAGAAGACGCATGATGACACAGGCCAGCTCCACCGGGACCGCACCCCGCCGCATCGTTATCGACACCGATCCGGGTCAGGACGATGCCGTGGCCATCCTGCTGGCGCTGGCCTCGCCGGAACTGGCGGTCGAGGCCATCACGACTGTCGCTGGCAATGTACCCGTCGCCCTGACGACGAAAAATGCCTGCGCCCTGCTCGAACTGACGGGCCGGACCGATATTCCGGTGTTCGCGGGCGCCGCGCGTCCGCTGCATCGCGCCCCCATCAGCGCCGAGCATGTGCACGGCGAAACGGGCATGGCGGGCGCCAATCTGCCGGAGCCGACGCTGCGTCCGCAGGCGATTGATGCCGCAACCTACCTCGTGGACCTGCTGCGTCGTGAGCCGGAAGGTACGATCACGCTGGTCTGCCTCGGCCCGATGACGAATCTGGCGCTGGCCCTGACCCATGCGCCGGATATCGCGTCCCGGATCGCAGGAATTGTGGCCATGGGCGGTGCCCAGCGCGAGGGTGGCAACATCACGCCGACCGCTGAATTTAACTTCTTCGTGGACCCTCATGCCGCCCGCATCGTCATGCGTTCCGGCATCCCCATCACGCTTCTGCCGTTGGATGTGACGCATCGCGCCATCGCCACACCGGCCCGCCTGAAGCCGATTGCGGCGGTTGGCTCGCCCGTGACGGACATGGTCGTGCGGATGCTGGGGGCGGAAGACCGGTTCGAGAAGCAGAAATATGGCTGGGAGGGCGGTGCGCTGCACGATCCGCTCACTATCGGCTTCCTGTTGTGGCCGCAGCTTTTTGCAGGGCTGCGCTGCAATGTGGAGATCGAGGTCGACGCGCCGCTATGCGTGGGTCAGAGTGTTGTGGATCTGTGGAACGTAACCAATCGCGTTCCGAACGCGTTATGGATCAATGACGTTGATGCAGACGCCTTCTATTCCCTGCTTACGGAAAGACTTGCCCTTCTGGACTAACGTCTTTGCCGTCACATCATGACGTTGGAGGACCCGAACATGGCAGACCCGACACATCAGGATCGTTTCTCAGTCGTCATCGTCGGCGGTGGTGCCGCTGGCATCACCATCGCAGCCCAACTCAGACGTGAACGCGTCAATCTCTCGATCGCCATTATCGAGCCGTCCACGACCCATGCCTATCAGCCCGGCTGGACGCTGGTGGGTGCTGGTGTGATGACGCTTCCCGAAACGTTGCGGCAGGAAGGCGGGCTGATCCCGCGCAATGTCGAATGGTTGCGGGACAGCGTTGAGAGCTTCCAGCCCGAATCCAACACCGTGACACTGAAAAGCGGCCGCGTCGTGGAATACCGCCGCTTGATTGTGTGCCCCGGTCTTCAGCTTGACTGGGACAAGATCGAAGGCCTGTCCGAGACGCTGGGCCGCAATGGCGTGACGTCCAACTATTCACGCGAAACAGTCGCCTATACATGGGAATGCATCCGCCATCTCGATGGCGGCAAGGCGCTGTTCACGCAGCCGCCCATGCCCATCAAATGCGCGGGCGCACCGCAGAAAATCGTCTATCTGGCCTGCGATCACTGGCGCCGCGAAGGTTCGCTCCACCGCACCGATGTCGATTTCTCAATGGCGGGCAATGCGCTGTTCGGCGTGTCCTATTATGTCCCGTCGCTTCAGCGCCAGATCGACTATTACGGTGTGAACTTGCACAAGCAGGAAAACCTGATCAAGGTGGATGGCGAGAAGCGCGAGGCCACGTTTCAGATTGTCGGGACGGACGAGACCGTCGTGCGTCCATTCGACATGCTGCATGTCGTGCCGCCCCAGAGTGCGCCGGATTTCATCCAGGCAAGCCCGCTGGCCAATGAAGCCGGGTGGCTGGACGTCGATCCGGCCAGTCTGCGTCACAAGACCTATGACAATATTTTCGGTGCCGGAGACGTCCTGGGCACCAGCAACGCCAAGACCGCCGCGGCTGCTCGCGAACAGGCTCCCGTCGTTGTGGAAAACCTGCTGGCTTCGCTCGACGGTCGCCCGCAGACGGGTAGCTATGATGGCTATGGCGCCTGCCCGCTGACGGTGTCTTATGGGAAGGTTGTGCTGGCCGAGTTCCTGTATGGCGGCAAGGTTGCGCCGAGTTTCCCGTATGACCAGCGCAAACCCAGCCGTTTCGCATGGTTCCTCAAGACGGAAGTCTTTCCGAAACTCTACTGGTACGGAATGCTCAGGGGCTACAACATCAGGATCAAGCATACGCCCAAAGAAACGGGTTGAATCTTGTAGAATCACTGAAAACCAAAACGGGGTGGATGAAAATCCGTCCCGTTTTTTATGTCGGATTAGAGACAAAAAAAGAGGGGCCGAAGCCCCTCTTTTCCAAAGTTCCCTCTGATCGCAGGATCAGAAATGAACGCCGAGGTTCATCTGGAACGAACGGCCAATGATCGCATCATAGTAGCGATTCAGGCTGACCGTACCGGGATATTTCGGCAGCGCATTGGTGATGTTGTTCACCATGAAGTTGGCGCTGAAGTTCTTGGTGATGTCATAGCCCAGCGTCAGGTTGAAGTAAGTCCAGGAAGGACGGTTGTTAGCAGCATAATAGTTAGACGGAACCTGAACGGCATATTTTGTTGGACCATACCAGATCGTCTGCCACTGAACCGAGAGCGGGCCGCGAATGTAGTTGGCATTCAGCGTGAAGCTGTCGTTTGGTGCACTCGTTGTACCAGACAGAAGATAGCTGCTGCCCAGATACGACTGTTGGCTCTTCAGGTAGTGGACATATGTGCCTGTGAGGCCAACAGAACCAGCAGAAGCAGGCAGGCCAACACGCGTGAGGGATGTGTTGTATTCGAGATGGGCCTGAAGGGCCTGCGTCTCATAGTTGGCAATATTGTAGTAGCCGACTTGGTAGTTTTCAAGCTGATGTGTTGATGAATTACGCTGGAACAGATTGCAATAAGCGTTGCTCGGACCATAGGACGTCGAGTCATAGCACGCGTCCATGACATCTTCCGCGCCAAGATACGTGATCGCATTATTGATTTTTACATCCACGAAAGAGCCGGTGAAGTCAAAGCCGCGGATAAAGTGCGGGCGAAGTTCCAGGCTGCCTGTATAGCTGGTTGAGACTTCGTTCTTCAGCTTGTTGTTGCCGCCAGCCGTGCCTGTGATGGAGAAGTTATTAAAGTCGGATTCAAAAGGCTGGCTGATTCCGGCCTTTGCGCAGTTTGCTGCACGGATGGCAGGATTTGGGCCAGCGCCGATCCCCGCTGTCGAGCAGGGGTCGGTACCATACTCATAGTCTGTGCTCCGGGGCGCGAATAGTTCGGTCACAGATGGGTTACGCACGGAGCGTGCATAGTTGCCGCTCAGGCCGAAGTCCTGTGTCGGCCACCATGCTCCACCGAACATGTACGTCCAGTAGCCGCCGGTCATGCTGTTGTTGATGTAACGGCCGTTCGCTGTGGCGGACAGGCTGTAGGCGCCGGGGACATGCATGCTGGGAGAGATCAGAGGAACGTCAAGTTCACCGAAAACTTCATGCGTGTGATATGCGCCACCGGTGGGAGGAAGTGAGGTTGCGTTGCCGTATTGCAGATACGAACCGTCGCTCTGTAGCCACCCGCGGGAGAACGCATCGGGAGTGAAGCGATAACCCTCACGACGATGTTCATAACCGATATCCCATTTCACGTCGCCTGCGGGGAGCCGCATGACTGTGCTGGAAATTTCGCCCTGAATATCACGCTGTGCGTTGGCATTTTTCTGATGGGCATCTGCCGTTATGTAATTCACGGCTGCTGGCGAAGACTGACCCGTACCGAAAGGATTGAACGGTGCGCAGGTAGCACTGCGAGTCTTTACAGGTGCGTTGGTGTAGCCGGGGGAGCAGATGATGTTACCGTTCGCATCCGTTGTGGAATTAACCGCATTGATGAGGTTCTGTGCTACGATGGACGGTGCCCATGTATCGTTCAGGTAGCGGCTGTATTCGCCCTGGACTTTCCAGTTGAAGTGACGACCGACGGCGTCGAAGTCACCATTCAGGCCGCCCTGGAAGCGGAACATCTGCATCGTTGTTTGGAACATCCCGCCGTCCAGGTCCTGATTCAGACGCGACATATAGAATGTGTCGGTCGGCAGACCTTTGGCGGCAAGTGCGTTCTTGATCGTTGTCTGTTCAGCAGATGTCAGAAACGGATTGTTCGTGCTGAGCTGGTAAGCGCCTGTTACGGCACCATCGTTGTGATAATTCTCCAGAGTCAGTGGCTCATTGAATGATGGCGTGCTCCAGGTGCCCTGTGCGACCTCACTGGACGCTGTTCCGCGAGCGTACCAGCCTTGCCACGTTGCATGAATATGATCGGTGATATCGTAATGACCGAGCAGTGTCAGGTTGAGCTTGTTGGTCGGGGTGAAGAGCTGGCCGTAGTCCTGAAGGGCAGTTCCGTTACCCCCTACCACAGTTGTTGAGCTTTTTGTTGCGTAGTTCCACGTGACAGGAACGAGAGACTGCCCGTTCCGGCTGAACATCAGTGGCTGACCTGCGGCATTCGAAATGCCATCCACAACTTTGCCATACGAGATGGGAACACTTTCGCCCGTCAGCTGTGGAATACCGGTTACGGTAGCAGTGATGTTGCGGGAAGCCTTGTCGAAATTATAGATATAGGGAGAGTTTGTGCTGCCGTACGGTGCGCGGACATAGCCGATCCGGTCACGACCGGTCAGGTTGATACGGTCATTGTCCAGCATACCGCCCTGATTGCGGTATTCAACGTCAAAGACCATGCCTCCCTTGCCGTGATCGAAGTCATGGCCGACTTTGAAGGTAATTTTTTCGCCGGGGGCGTCGAGCTTCTGGCTCCAGTTGCCCTGAGCATTGAAGTCCACACCCGTGAAGTGATCATCAAGCTGGTAGTTAACCACACCGGCAACGGCGTCCGCGCCATAAGCAGCGCCAGCGCCACCAAGCTTGGTGTCCACACCCTTTAGAAGAGAGGTCGGAACGGCGCTGACGTCGACCTGGGAGCCCGAGCCCGCGCCGTACAGAGAGGCCGTCGAGCCACCTACCATGCGCATACCATCGATTAGCGTCAGGGTCCGGTCACTGCCCAAGTTGAGCAGGGAGGTGAAGGACTGACCGGCGCCGAAGCTGCCTTGGGCACCGATTGGCGTATTGTCGCCGACGCCGAAAGCCGGGTTTTCACGCATCAGCGCGATGCCGATATCGGTGTATCCGCGCTTCTTGATCTGGTCTGCAGACAGTGACGTACCAGCCATGACGTTTGTCAGACGCGTCTGCGACAGACGCGTGCCAGTGACCGTAACCGTTTCAGAAACCTTCAGATTTTCAGCTTCAGCAGACGCTTCGGCGTCTCGCATGACCTTACTGTTGGTGCTGGTTGCTGCTGTTGCCGTGACTGGAGCGACGACCGGAGCTGCCGCCGTTGGGGCGGTCGTTGCGGTGGCGGTTTTTGTATGTGCCTTTTTCTTGGTAGCACTCTTATGAACGGCAGCATGTTTTGTAGGGGCTGTCGTTGTGGTCTGTGCATGAGCGCTGATGCTGGGCAGAACGCTGTAGGAAATGCCGGCCATCAGGAACATCCGGACGACTGTCCGGGGCGCAGGTGTGCGTCTTTTGAGTGAATGTTGCACAGAGGTGGTCATCGCGGCCGTTGTCCCTTCTCGATAAGGTCGCATGAAATTTTTGTATCTCTGGCGACATGTTCATCGAAAATCGAAACGGTGTGCAATGCTTCTGCTACGAAAATGCAACATGCTTGACACATGTCATGAAAGGCGTTGCGCTTATGTCACATTTTCGTATTTCGGAGTTTTATTTCAAATAAATTCAGAAAGAATAAAGTAAATATAAATATAAAAAATAAATATAAAAACCAATATGATTTAAATAAATATAAAAACTAAATGATATTTATATATATCGAGGAAAATATTCTAAATAACCGATAAATTAAAATTATTTCATCCATCTATATTTTTTCTTTTAATGCTAAAAAATAATCCTCATGTATATATGGAATTCTTTTTTGATATCTAGGTACTATCGGGCATTCTTCATAAAATCCGAAAAGTAACTTAGTAGCGATTTATAATCGTTCATATGGAAGATTTTTCTTCCCCTGAACCTACCAGAAAACAAAGGAAAAACGATTCGAGGGCCGTTTTTGCTCATTAATAACGAATCATAAAGGTTGTTACGGTTTTACGTTGGCTGCTGTCTTTAGAGATGGTCGTACTTTTTGACGACAGAATGTACGACCATTTCTAAACCCTAATGAAAACGGCAGGGTTGATCTGTGGTCGGCTGTTCGTCCGTCTGGATGACCATCAGGGTGACGGGGCCGTCGCCGATATTGCCCGCGAAATGACCGATATGGCCTTTTGCGTCCTTGCGACTCATCTGGTCTTCGCCGAGGGAGACGTCCCCGGGTCCCATGACGACCTTTTTTCCATCCATGGCCGTCACGTACCAGGAGCCCTTCAGCGGGATGATCCACTGGACTTTAGGGTCGGGGTGCCAGCTTCCGTCCCAGTGCGCGGGTTGCACGGTGGAAATGATCCGGGCATTGCCTTCATGCACATGGTCCTGCCATTGCGGCCCTGCGGGTTTGGACATGGTTTTCAGATCGTAATTATGGAACGGGCAGCGGGTCATGTGACTGATGCCGTCATGGTCCGTCCAGTTATGCCAATACCAGGCCGTTGGCGGAGTGGGATCAGCAGCGTGTGCGGCACCGAAGGCCGTTACGACGAGGAGTGCCGCAGCTAGGGGAAGAAAGCGTGTCATGCGTCTGATCCTTTCAGCGCGGGTGGCTGATATCGGTCCATGGGGGCGATGTCGTTGAAGCGTTCCTGATGTGGCGTGCAGACCAGTTCCACGATCATGCCCCAGGGCGTACGCCCGTAGCAGAACATGTTGCCCGGTGCGGCTTCGAGAGAGGGCTGGCCCTGTGGTTCGGTCAGAAGTGTGCCGCCCGCTTCGCGGAAACGGTGGTAGGCGGCGTGGATGTCATCGACATAGACGGCGAAATGCTGAAGGCCCCAGTCGCACGGGCGCGCGGCCTCGCGCTGGTCAGGACCTTTCATTTCGAACAGTTCGATGCCCGGCCCATGACCGAGTGCCATCATACACATTTCGATGACGACAGTGCCCCCCGGAAGGCCGAGAATTTTTTCTGTCTCCGGGCCTTTCTGCGGCGCGGTGCGGGTAACGTTTCGGTAGAGGGCAACTGCCCCGAACGCTTCCTCAAGAAAGCGGATGGCGGCGTTGATGTCCGGGACGGTGACGCCGACATGGTCGATGCCACGCGGCAGGCCTGAATGTTCTGTGGTCAAGGGGCGATCCTCCGTTGCAGAAGATCTCAACCCCTGAGGAAACGCACGGTTGCCAGAATGCCCGTCACATTGCGGCAAACCGTGTCAGCAGAGGAGGCCTGTGATCAGGCCTCGTCGGTGGGGCGTTTGGGTAGCAGGGCCGGGACGAATACCATCGTGCAGAGCAGGGTGCAGCCGAGCGACATCAGAAGCAGTCGTCCCATGCTCGCCGTGCCCGGATGGCCCGAGCGGGCGAGGGAGCCGAAAGCCGTTGCGGTGGTCAGGGCGGAGAACAGCACCGCACGCGCCGTGGGAGACGTCAGCGGGCCTTTGACGCCCTCGCGCCAGTTCATGACGAAATAGATGTTGAACGACACGCCCACACCCAGAAGCAGCGGCAGGGCGATGATGTTGGCGTAGTTCAGCGTCTCCGGCACCGTGACGATCAGGATGACGGTCAGGAGGGTCGACATCAGCAGCGGTGCCATGACAAGGGCGGCATCCAGTAGGCGGCGCAGCACGACCAGCAGGATGATGGCGATCATGATGAGGGCGCAGATGGCCGCCACCTTGAAGGCATGCACGATTGTATTGGCGCTTTCCGTGATTTCCATCGCGGGGCCGGCGACATCCGGATTGACCGAACGCAGTTCGCTGACGAAGCGGTGCAGCACCGGTGTTTCGGACATCTGTCCCTTGGGATGGATTGTCAGTCGTGCGCGGCCATCAGGCAGGACATAGTCGCGGCGCACATCCTGCGGAATGTTTTCCATCGTGACGGGCGTGGGCTGAAGGGCCATCCGCAGCATCGAAAGCTCGTCCGGCAGGAAGCGCGTCAGGGCGGTGCTGGCCTGAAGCAGCGTGCTGTCCGGGGCCGTGGAGAGCGTGTGCAAAGCCTGACGGATCTTTTCCAGCGGTGCGGGAAGCTGCTCCTTTACGGCGTCCAGCTTCTGCACGGCAGCGATGGCGGCAGCGCGGATGGCGGCAGCGTCCGGCGCGGGTTCAGGATTGGCCACCGTGATGGTCGGCAGGAGGATAGAGGCGGTGTCCTCGATCATGGCCAGCTTGGTTTTCTGGTCATCGGGAACCAGCGCGCCAAGCCACAGCACGTCATGCACGCTGGGAAGCTTCGAGAACTCTGCGGCCTCTTTCGCCGCGTCCGTCAGGTTCGGGGTCAGGACCTGCGCGCTGTAGGGCGTCGTGAGCGGATTGGCTTCCAGCAAATGGAGCGCCCGCATTCCCTCGGTGTTGGGGTCCTTGGTGTGCAGCGGGTCGGCGTCGAACTTCAGGAGCGGCATGAGGGCCAGCCCCACGATGCCCAGTAGTGCGAAGATGCCGACAACCTTGTGACGTTTGTGGCGCAGGAACGCGTCCGCAGGCGCCATGAACGCAAAGCCCGGCTCTCCGCTACCCAGCTTCGCGCGAAAGACGGACAGCAGGGCGGGCAGAAGCGTCATGGTGCAGAAAAAGGCGATCAGCATGCCGAAACCTGCGATCAGCCCGAGCTGCGCCACACCTATAAAGCTCGTCGGATAGAAAGCGAGGAAGCCCGCTGCCGTGGCGAGGGCTGCGACAAGGATCTGCGCGCCGCTTTCCTGCCCCGTCAGGACGATGGCGTCATGCAGGGACGGGTACGAGCCGTCCGCGTTGCGCTGTCCGCGTAAGCGCACGCTGTACTGGATCGCGAAATCGACCGCGATGCCGACGAACAGGATGGCGAAGGCCACCGAGATCAGATTCAGCTCACCCACAGCCAGTGCGGCAAAGCCAGTCGTCAGCAGCAGGCCAGCGATGAGGGTCAGCAGGATCGGAAGAATGACGCGCGGGGAATGGACCGCGAGGATCAGCCAGACTGCGACCAGAACCAATGAAATGATGAGCCCCAGCACCATGCCGTGCGCGACGGTGGAGAACTCCTCGTCCGACAGCTTCACTTCACCGGTGATGATGCCGGTGGCCTGCTTCGTTTTCACGAATTCCAGATTATTGATCGCCTGACGCATGGCGGTCGTGGCGCCTTCGCCGGGCTGGAAGGAGCTGTAATCGAGCTTGGGTTGCGTGACGACAAATTCGTATCGCGAGCCCAGTTCCGCCAGCTTGCCGATGAGCAGGTTCTGCCAGGACATGTCCTGCGGATGGCCGTCCGCGGCTTGTGTCAGAGAAGTTGCGAAGCCGTCCAGCGCGCCGTTGAAGCCGCTGGGGATGCCCTGACCGGCCTTGATACCCTCACCGATCAGGCCAAGTGCGCCGAACAGCCCTCGCGCAGACGGATCGGCGGCCAGTGTGCCCAGAAAGGGCTGCGCGGAGACGATCGAATCCAGCAGCGGTTCCAGATCCTTCGTATCGAGGAACAGGAAGCCGTGACTGTTATAGAAAGGGTTGTCGCCGGGGAGACTGACCGTCTTGAAATGCGTGTGGTCCTGCGAAAGCGTGGCCGCAAGCTCCCGTGCCGCGATGCGTCCCTGTTCGGGGATGCGGCTGTCGAGGATGGCGACGAGCTGGTTGCTGTCCTGCGGGAACAGGCGCGTCAGCTCCATGCTCCGCTTTTTCCACGGCAGGCTGTTGGCAAACATCTTGCTCGTGTCCGTCGTCACGCTGATGCGTGTGACACTCAGGGCAACGCAGGCGGCACAGAGCAGTGCAAACAGCGCCAGAACGAGGGGCGCACGACGCGCGCAGACGGCATTCAGCCGACCGGTCAGATCCGAAAACATGGGGGCTACCCTTAACAGAACGGGCAGCGTTTCCCTACCCCATCCTGACATTTCGGCGATCCTGATGCAGAAGGAAAGCCATGACATGGACTCTGCCCGGCCTCGCGACCTACGAAAGTGTGATTAAGAACAGCGTTTTCCGGGCTTCCGCAGCTCCTGTGGAAGACGAAGCCGCCGCCATGGCCTTCTTTCGTGACGTCGCCGTGCTGGAGGCGACCCATAACTGCTGGGCGTTCAAAACCGGTCAGCGCTTCCGATGCAGCGATGACGGCGAACCCGGTGGGACGGCGGGGCGGCCCATTCTGTCCGCCATCGAAGGGCAGGATTTCGACAATGTCATGATCGTCGTCATGCGCTGGTATGGTGGCGTGCAGCTCGGGGCCGGGGGGCTGGTGCGGGCTTATGGCGGCGCGGCGTCGGCCTGTCTGCGCGAGGCAGAACGGATTGAGCGGATTGAAACCGTGCCGTTGCGCTTTCACTGCCCGTTTTCCAGCTATGCGATGGTGGAGTCCAAGATCGAAAGCTGGCGGGCAAGCCGGACCGAATGCGAGTTCGACGCCGAAGGCGCGTGGATGACGCTGGCCGTGCCAGTCGAAGAGGCGGATGCCATCACGGACTGGCTGCGGGATCTGACGCGGGGGCAGATGGACATTGCCCGACTGAATTAAATACTAAAAAAAATAGTTATTTTTATTTAAAACTATCAGGATTGATGTTTTTTTGTTGCTGCATAATGTTCTGACAACCCCGTCTGGAGTTTTCAGGGCATGTTACGTCATCATTCATATCGGAATCGGTCCATTCTGGCTATGATGGCGCTTGGAATCTGCACCTCCCGACTGGCAGCGGCAGCCGATTCGTCCACCGCCCCGACCGCACACTCGGAAGAATGGATCCACGTTCTCTCCACAGAACGTCCCCCCATCCAGAACTATCCCCATGCCGGCGTCGTAGGCCAGCCGCGCCGTGTTGTGGCCAGTCAGAACCATGCGCCGCAGGGGCGGCAGGGTCCGTGGGGTGCGTTCAGTTACGGCAACGGCGAATCAGCGGGCTTCGGGCCGGTCGGACGTTACGGTGTAGCCCCTTGGGCGGAAGACTGGAGCTTTCTGCGCGACAAGAGTCGGCGCGACGATCCGTTCGATCCGCTGAAGTTCATCGCACTGAACGATGCGAGGACGATCTGGCTGTCCTTTTCCGGCGAGACGCGTCTGCGCAACTGGTACGAGGAGGCACCTTTTCTGGGCAAAAAGGGCAACAGCAATTCGGGGCGTTTCGGTGTGCGGAACCTGTATGGCGCGGACCTGCATTTAGGCGAACACGTCCGGCTGTTCGGGCAGCTCATCAATGCGGATGCGGGGGGCTGGAAAGGCTTCGGCTACAATACGACGTACCGCAAACGGCTGGATCTCCAGCAGGCTTTCATCGAGTTCAAGGGCAAGCTCGCGGGCGCGCAGACAGGCTTCATGTTTGGCCGTCAGCAGTTTCTCGATGCGCCGTCTTACGTCCTGTATAACCGCGAAACGCCCAACGTGCCGTTGTCGTGGAATGGCGGCCGCATTTATGCGATCTGGCCCAATATCCGCGTGGATGCGTTCGATTTCGTCCAGACCAAAACCGACGCGACCCTGATGTTTCACGATACGGAAGATTACAACACGCGCCTTTATGGCGGAGACATCACGGCTCTCGTGCCGCAGTTTTCCATCGGTAGCGAGACGGTTCATTCCTTTCTGGATATTTTCTATTACGGTTACCGCTATGGCGGCAGCCTGTCCGTCGTCCCGCTTGCATCCGGTGCCCTGAAAGGCACGTCCTCACGCGGGAATGTCGGTTTCCGTTGGTACGGTACCGCCGCATCTTTCGAATATTCGTTCGGCGGCCTCTATCAGGACGGGACGTTCCAGAAATCCGGCAGCGCGAAGAAGAGCGATGTGCAGGCCTATTCGGTCAATACGATCGTGGGATACCGGCATACGCCCTCGCCCCTGCATCCGTTCATCGGCGTTCAGGCAGATCTGTATTCCGGCGGGGCCAACGGAACGGACGGCCCGGTCCGCACCTATATGGCGCCTTTCAACCCGCAGACGAACTATCTGGACACCACGACCTACATCCAGCCCTCCAACCTCGTCAGCCTCTCGCCAGTCCTGAGCGTCACGCCGTGGAAAGGCTTTGCGAGCATCCAGTTCAAGGTGCCGTTCATGTGGCGGGAGAACGCGGATGGCGCGATCTGGAACTCGTCCGGCCCGTACACATTCTCGAAAACCTATCACGGCGGCTATATCGGCGTGGTGCCGCAGGCGTCCCTCAAGCTCCAGCTCAACCGGCATCTGACCTGGCAGATCTATGGCGCACGGTTCATGGCCTCGAACGGTCTGCATGCGGCGGGCGGCAAAAGCGGAAGCTACGCCCAGTCCAATGTCGTCTTCCGCTTCTGAGAGCTTCTGTTATTCGTCCTTGTCGGAAAACAGCCCGACCAGATCCGTCAGATGCCCGATTTCGCGGAGCTTCAGGCCTGCGGGCGGCTTGACCCGCGCGGACGCCGCCGAGACGCGCCGGGGCAGAATGGCCTCGCCAAAGCCCAGCTTGGCGACTTCCTTCAGACGCAGATCGGCCTGACTGACCTGTCTGATTTCGCCGGAAAGGCCGACTTCGCCGAAATAGGCGGCACTAGGGGAGGTCGGATGGCCCGTGGCGGCGGACACAAGGGCCGCGGCCACAGCCATATCAGCAGCCGGTTCGTTCACGCGCAGGCCGCCTGCGATGTTCAGATAGACGTCCATGTTTGCAAGCTTGAGGCCACAGCGCGAATCCAGGACAGCCAGCAGCATATTCAGCCGCGACGTGTCCCAGCCCACAACAGCCCGGCGCGGCGCCCCATCTCCGGCCTTGGGAGACAGCAGTGCCTGAATTTCCAGCAGGACCGGGCGCGTGCCTTCCAACCCGGCAAAAACGGCCGATCCCGCGATATTGCCGCGCCGCTCCGCCAGAAACAGCGCGGAAGGATTGGGCACTTCGGTCAGGCCAATATCGGTCATGGCGAAAACGCCGATTTCGTCGGTCGCGCCGAAGCGGTTTTTGGCCGCACGGAGAATGCGGAACTGATGCCCGCGATCACCCTCGAAATACATGACCGCATCGACCATGTGTTCCAGAACGCGCGGCCCGGCGAGGGAGCCTTCCTTCGTGACATGCCCGATCAGGATCAGCGCAAAACCGAGCGTCTTGGCCAGCCGGATCAGCTCAAACGCACTCGCCCGCACCTGCGAGACGGAGCCCGGTGAGCTTTCCACGCTCTCCAGCCACATCGTCTGGATGGAATCGATAACGACGACCGTATGCGCCCGGTCCTGCTCCAGAGAGCCCACGATCTCGCCAACATTGATCGAAGCGGCAAGATCCAGCGAGTCCAGCATTTTGGGATCGCGGTCCAGACCCAGCCGCTGGGCGCGGATGCGGATCTGGTCCACCGATTCTTCGCCCGAAACATACAGGACGCGATGCCCTGACCGCGCCAGCGCACAGGTCGTCTGGAGCATCAGCGTGGATTTGCCGATGCCCGGATCACCGCCGACCAGCACGACGGACGCCGGGACAAGACCTCCGCCTAGAACGCGGTCCAGTTCGGCAATGCTTGTCGTGATGCGCGGGGGCGGCCGTGTTTCGCCATCCAGCCGGACGGTTTGCAGACGCCCTGAACTCAGCTTTCCGGTCTTGCGGGCCGTCGGCTCGACCGTCTCCTCAACTAGCGTGTTCCATTCGCCGCAGGCCTCGCACTTCCCGTTCCATTTCGGAGAGGTGGCGCCGCAGTTCTGGCAGACGTAACGGGTGGTCGGCTTCTTGGCCAAGGCTGGTCTCTTCGATTTGAGGGGAACAAACCCAGTATATAAGGAGTGCCTAGCTCTTGATCCAGC
Source organism: Gluconobacter sp. Dm-73 (assembly GCF_018256215.1). Taxonomy (NCBI): domain Bacteria; kingdom Pseudomonadati; phylum Pseudomonadota; class Alphaproteobacteria; order Acetobacterales; family Acetobacteraceae; genus Gluconobacter; species Gluconobacter sp. Dm-73. The sequence continues at coordinate 33,872 of NZ_JAERLW010000016.1, forward strand.
CGGGGCTTTGCCCCGGACCCCACCAAAGGTCGCGACCTTTGGAAACCTTTAGAATCAGGGTGCAGGGATCAAGATCCCTGCCGGGCCCAAGCAGAGCCCGGAATCCTTACTCCCGCGTCCGCAGAATCAACCGCGCCAGAAGCCGCGAGACCACAATAATCAGCAGAAAACCGAGAAGCTGAAGCACCATGTTCGGATGGGCCGGCTGATGGCGGAACATGATGAACAGGAGCGGCAGGGCGATCAGATAGCTCAGCCCGATGCGCTTCCAGATAATGGGATCGGTTTTCGGGAAACGGGGCAGGAGGCTCATTTGCGCAGCTCCATGGTGATGGGGCCTTCGCGTCGGCCATGGGTGAACTGATCCACCATGGCGTTGCCCGAATTCATGAGCTCGGACGCTTCGCCCTGCCAGATCAGCTTCCCGCGATAGAGCATCGCCGCGCGGTTTCCGATCCGCTGGGCCGAGGCCATATCGTGAGTGATGGCAATGGCGGTGGAGCCGAGTTTCTGCACGCAGTCCACGATCAGCCCGTCAATGACGGCGCCCATGATCGGGTCCAGTCCGGTCGTGGGTTCGTCGAAGAACATGATGTTGGGACTGCCCGCAATGGCGCGCGCCAGCCCCACGCGTTTCTGCATACCGCCCGAAAGCTCAGACGGACTGAGTTCGCCAACGGACGGGTCCAGCCCCACTTGTTCGAGCAGACCTCCGGCTATTTGCAGTGCCTGCGTGCGGGACGGGGTCGCGCCATTGCGGTCGGAATGTTTGGCGCGAACGCCGAACGCCACGTTCTCGCCAACGCTCATGCTGTCGAACAGGGCACCGTTCTGGAACAGCATGCCGATCTGCCGACGCAGGGCATCCTGCTTGGAACGCGAAGCCGTCAGCAGGTTTTCGCCGTCGATCTCGATCGTCCCGGCATCGGGCTCTATCAGACCGAGAATGCAGCGCAGCAGAACGGATTTCCCGGAGCCGGACCCGCCGATGATGACCATGGACGTGCCAGCTTCGACATCAAGATCCACGCCATCAAGCACGATCTTGGAGCCGAAAGCCTTGTGCAGACCCCGGATGCGGATCTTCGGGGTGCCCAAGGGAGTGTCCGGGGAAGTGCTTACGGGGGGCGTGCTCATTGTGAAAAGAACAGATCTGTCAGGAGATAATCGAACAGCAGGAGCAGGATGGAGGCCCCCACGACGGCGGCTGTCGTGGCCGAGCCCACGCCCTCTGCGCCGCCGCGGCTGTTATAGCCGTTATAGCAGCCCAGAAGCGCGATCAGGAATCCGAACACCGCCGCTTTGACGAGGCCGACGACGACATCCATCGTCTTGAGCGAATCCAGCGTGGCCGTGATGTAGGTCGAGGGCGAAAAACCGAGCTTGGCGACCGAAACCGTGAAGCCACCCATGACACCCAGAATATCGGCGACCAGCACGAGACAGGGCAGCGCGAGCGTTCCGGCCAGAAGGCGCGGCGTCACGAGATATTTCATCGGGTCGGTGGAGAGCGTGGTGAGCGCGTCGATCTGGTCGGTCACGCGCATGGTGCCGATCTGTGCGGACATGGCCGCGCCTACGCGCCCGGCGACCATCAGTCCAGCCAGAACAGGGCCAAGCTCGCGGGTCACGGCAAGGACGACGATCCCGGCAATCGCGCTTTGCACATGATACTGCCCGAAGCCCACATAGGACTGAAGCGCGATCACGGCCCCTGAAAACAGGGCCGTCAGCGCCACGACGGGGAGAGAGAAGAACCCCGTCTCGATCAGGCTGGAGAAGAAAATCCGCCAGTAAAAGGGCGGTCGCACCAGATGCGACAGAGCCTCCAGCGCGAACAGGGCCAGAGCACCTGCCTGCTTGATAAGGCCGAGAGCGGCGCGGCCAAGGGCCGCTATGGGGTCAAGAACGGCATTCACCCTTCAGCCCCTACCCTGCCTGCATCCGGACGTCAAAGTTTCCGTCCTGCATTCAGGCGCGTCGGCCATCGGTCCGCTCCAGATCCCGGAACTGCCGCTCCAGACTGAAATCGGAGGATGTAACGCAGCGTTCGATCAGGCCGAGCCTGCGCTCCATGCGCGCCAGCCGATCCTGAAGTCGGGCCAACGGATGGCCCGGCGGGACGGAGTGGGAGAAATCTTCCGCGGCTTCGGGCTGCGGACGCCGGAAACCGAGCACGGCATCCCTGACCACGGCTGTCGCGCTGGCGGCGGGTGTTTCCTGCCATGCCGCGCGGTGCCGGGACCAGCTTCGCACACCCTCCGCATATCCTGCGGCGGCCTTGTCCAGTGTTCCCCGGAACGGAATAACGCCTGTCCGGCGATAGCGTCGGAAAAGACGCACGGCCCAGATGATGAGAAAGATTTTCAGCAGCAGCCCAATCACCCCATGACCGCTGGAATGATGGACAGTGGATGTGTTGCCGAAAGTGATCTCAGGCGTATCCATATGGATATCGAGATGGTCAAGAACCTTGCGTGTCGCATCGGAGAGGATGGCGGACCCGTCCGGTGTGGTCACGGTCGTGATCCTCGCACCGGCTGTGTCCTCCACGGAGAGCGTGCCGGACCCGATCGGACGCTTCTTCAGCGTTTCGCTCACCTTCTGAAGCGTGATGTCGCCGCTGCCGAGGAGGGTCAGATCCGCATCGCGGGCCGTGGCGTTCAGCGTAATATTGGCCGAGCCATAATCCCGGACCGTCAGAACATCCGCGCTCCCCCGACTGACCCGGATATCGCCCGAAGACATGGCCGTGATGCTGGCACTTGAGGCCGCGATATCACCGATTTGCAGGTCGCCGCTGGACAGGCTTTGCACGGTCATCCGCCCCGTCACCCGCCCGACCGAGACGTCTCCGGGGCCTGTCATCGTCAGGTTCAGGCCGCTGGCCTGATCGATGTCGAGATCGCCGTGTCCGCTCTCCGCCGTGACGTCGCCGTTGACGCCGGTGATGCGATAGAGCGTCGTATGGTTGTGGGAGGACTGGATATCGAGGCTGGTCCGGGCCGGAACCATGACGGTCGCACTGTCCTGAGCCGCGCAGTCCTGCGGAGTGGTGGTGAAAGTCAGGCGTTCCCCATGTTTTTTCAGGCTGCCGCTGCCGGAGACGATATGCGCATTCGGGCCGCTCACGACGGACAGGTTTTCAAGACATGTCGCCGGGATGACGAGCGTGTCAGGGCTGCTTGTTGAGGACACGTTGAAGGACGGCGGGGCTGGAGGCGAGGGAGGTGCCGGAGGGGCTGGTGGCGCGGGCGCAGCACCGCAGCTTAGAAGCGCGAGCAGAGTCAGGCGCGCATACAGATGGTGGCGCATCCCTATTCTCCCTGAGCGCCGTTCTGAGCGCTCTTTCCGGTCGTCGGGGACGTGGTCGGATTTGCTGCCGGGGCGGCGGGAGTCACTGCGGGGGCCGGAATCGTTGTCTGCGGTGCGGTCTGGGCGGGCGCGCTTGTGACAGGAAGGCTGGCAGGCGCCTGCGCTGTTTGCGGCGCCTTCGACGCGGCGTCTTTTGAGGGAGCCGGAACGCTGGGCGCCTGCGGGATGGCAGGGCTGTCAGGCGCGGAAGGCTGGCGGACAGGCGCGGGAGCCGGAACCACGGTTGGCGTGGTTAGGGCCTGAACCGTAGGGGGCTGAACCACAGGTGCCTGCATGACGGGCGCGGAAGCAGCCGGAGGCGTGACCACGGGGGCCGGAACGGTCGTGGTCGCGCTGGCAGGGGGCGTCTGGACCGGAAGGGAGGGCTGCGGCGCTGCGGGAGGAGGTGTCGGTACGGCAGCCGGTGGTGGCGGTGTGGGGCGATAGATCACGCCATTCTCCGCGCCGACCCGAACGGTGCCTTTGCCCGAACGGACCATCGGGCCCGTGACGGCCTCGATATTGACGTCGCCTGTTCCGTTGGCTGCGACCGTCGCCACTGTGGCGTGAGCCAGAATGGTGGCGCTGGCCTGATCGGCCGTAATCAGCGTCAGGGCGTCGATGGTGCCCCCAGAGAGCGTCATGCCCGCATTCTGCGTCAACTGCACCGAAAGCGCCGCGAGCTGCGCCGTATCAGCCGTCAGGGTCGAGGTGCCGGAGGCCACGATCTGGGCGGCACGTTCGAGGGAGTGGATGTGGACGCTGGAGGCGCCCTGCATGTCCAGGTCTAGGGACTGGGTGTTTTCGATGTCCATGGTGGCGGAATCGAGGCTGGCGTCCAGGGAGGCGAGCTTTCCGGCGATGACGAAATGCGTGTCGTGGCTGTCGTGGATCGTCAGGCCGGTGCTGGGGGAGATGCTGATTGTCAGCTTTCCGTTGGGGGCGCAGGACTTCGTGGCGATGGAGATGCGGCTTTGCGCTTCTTCTTTGCCGGTATGCATGGAGACCTGTGCGAGGCTGCTTGAATCAAGTGTTGCCCCGTCCTTCATGTTGGGATCGACCACGACCCTGACCTGTCCGGTGCAGGGGATCGACAGGTCCAGATCCTCTCCGGACAGGGTCATGCGCGCGGCGTGGGCTGCGGGCGACAGCAGGACGGTACCCGCCAGCAGGGCCAGAAGCGCCGGGCGGCGGCCGGAAAAGAGGACGGGGCGGCGTGTCATCGTGCGTTCCTTGCTCTCCAGCCCGGGATATCCTCGTCGAGGATGCGTTCGAGCTGGTCGATCCTTTCTTCCAGACGCGTAGCATGGGCTTCGGCCTGTGTCAGGGCGGCCTGAAGCATGGGGTCTGGCTGTGGCGTGCCTTTTGGTGAGCCGTTGGCATGTTTGACCATGCTGACGACAGACCAGCAGATGATGGCTGTGATGGGAACAAGGAAGGGGAAGATGGACGAATTCATGCCTTGGGCCTTTCGGTCAGCCTTTTCTCAGCCTGCGCTTTTCTTTTCGGCCACACGGCGCTTGAGGGCTTCGAATTCGTTTTCCACGACGGCATCGGTTTCAAGGGCTGCGAGTTCCTCCTGAAGTGTGGGGTGGCCGGTGCGGCGGCCCAGATCATACGCCTCTGCCTTGCCTTCAAGCTCATCAAGAGCGCGTTCCACCTGATCGAAGCGGTTCAGCGTGTCGTCGATGCGGGTGTCGTAGAGTTTTTCGCGGGTTTTCAGGCGGCCCTGTGCGGTGCGGGCGCGGATGGAGAGCGCCTTTTCGCGGGATTTGGCGTCGGCGATCTTGGCCTGAAGTTTGGAGATGTCGTCGTTCTGCTGGTCCAGCCCGTCCGAGATCTGGGCGATCTGCTGTTCCAGTGCTTCGCGCGACTGTTCCACGCTGTGGCGGGCGGCCAGCGCCGCACGGGCGAGATCGTCGCGGTCCCGTTCGATGGCGAGACCGGCCTTGCGGTGCCATTCGTCTTCTTCGTGCATCATGGTGCGGACGCGGCGTTCGAGCTGCTTGCGCTCGGCGATCGTGCGGACGGCCTGACTGCGGACCTCGACCAGCGTGTCTTCCATTTCCTGAATGACCAGACGGATCATTTTCTGCGGGTCCTCGGCATTGGCGAGAATCGCATTCAGATTGGAGTTCACGATATCGGCGAGGCGAGAAAAAATACCCATGATGCTTTCCTTCCTGTTGAAGAGACTTAGGACAGATCCCTGCTCTTGTCAGTGATGCTGTTTTGAGGGTGTTATGAACTGAAGACCTGAACGGGGGCGTGAGAGACCATAAAATGGCGAGAAGCACCGATATGGACGAGGTGCCGACCCCGATCGGGCGGGCTCCGGCATTTCTGGGGATGCTGGATCAGGTCTCCCGTCTGGCGCCCCTGCGGCGTCCGGTTCTGGTGATCGGAGAGCGCGGGACCGGCAAGGAACTGGTGGCGGCGCGTTTGGCCCTGCTGTCGGACCGGTGGGACCGGCCTCTGGTGAAGCTCAACTGCGCGGCCTTGCCCGAAGCGCTCCTGGACAGCGAACTGTTCGGCCATGAGGCGGGGGCGTTCACCGGCGCGCAGAAGCGGCGTCTGTCGCGCTTTGAGCGGGCGGACGGGGGCACGATGTTTCTGGACGAGATCGGTACCGCGTCGCAGGCTGTGCAGGAAAAGCTGCTCCGGGTGATTGAATATGGCAGTTTTGAGCGTGTGGGCGGCAGCGAGACCATCCGGGTGGATGTGCGGCTGATCGGGGCGACCAATGCGGATCTGCCCGCCATGGCGCGGGAAGGGCGCTTCCGGGCGGATCTTCTGGACCGGCTGGCCTTCGATGTTGTGAATATTCCGCCGCTGCGGGCGCGCCCGGAGGATATTTCCCTGCTGGCCGAGCATTTTGCCACCCGCATGAGTGCGGAACTGGGGCGAAAGATGTTTGCGGGGTTCACGGAGCGCGCTCTGGAGCGGTTGCAGGCCTATGACTGGCCCGGCAACGTCCGTGAATTGCGCAACGTGGTGGAGCGCAGCGTTTACAGGATGGATCGGCCGGAAAAGGCGCTGGACGACATCGTGCTGGACCCGTTCGTTGTGCCGGACTGGAAGGACGCGCAGGTTCAGCGCGTGGTCACGGCGGCGGCCCCGGCTGCTCCGGCTGGGGGAGAGGCGTTGACGTTTCCGCGTGATTTCGGGGCGGATGTCAGGACGCATGAACGCAGTCTGCTGGAAGCTGCTTTGCGCGAGGCGCAGTTCAGCCAGCGGCGCGCTGCGGAACTGCTGGGTCTGACCTACTACCAGTTCCGCCATCATCTGCGGCTGCACGGGCTGGCCGACAAGGAGGCGCGGAAGGCGCTTGGCGTGAAGGAGTGAGGGCGTGTCCATGAAACCCTCTGATGCAGGAACCGTGCCAGATGATGTTTTGGGTGGGGCCGTCGGGGCGGGCGCGCATTTCACTTCATTCAGAAATGGCGTCTGAGGCCATTTTGTATGGTCTCAAGCCAATTTGTGTGATGAATAATTAAAACTAAACAAAAAAGTTATATCAAACAAAATAGTTTATTTTTGGCAGGTGTGCGCCTATGTCTCTGGCAGGCCGCCTGAGCGGTCGAACTGATCTGGACACAGGCAGGTGCGACACATGTCTCTTTCACGGACGGAACTGGATCATCTTCGGCAGGTCCCGGAAGACCGGATTTTGCAGGAGACGCTGACACGGCTGCGCGGGCGTGTGGCTGTTGTGTCGTCTTTCGGGGCGGAGTCGGCGGTTCTGCTGGATCTGGTGGCGCAGATCGATCCGTCTGTTCCGGTGTTTTTTCTGGATACGAAGCGGCATTTTCCTGAAACGCTGGAGTATCGCGACCTTCTGGTGCGCAATCTGGGTCTGTCTGATGTGCGGACCCTCTCGCCCACGCCCAAAGCGTTGCATGACCGTGATCCGCAGGACCAGTTGGCTGCGTTCGATCCGGATGCGTGCTGTGTGCTGCGCAAGGTTGAGCCGCTGGATCTGGTGCTGCCGGAATTCGATGTCTGGATTACGGGGCGCAAGCGCAGCCAGTCCGCAACGCGCACGGCGTTGCCGGTTCTGGACCCGCAGCCTGATGGCAGCGTGAAGCTCAACCCGCTGGCGGGATGGGGCCCGGCGCAGATCGAGGCGCAGATGCAGCGCCGGGATCTGCCGCGGCATCCCCTGGTTGCAAAAGGTTACACCTCGATCGGTTGTGCTCCGTGCACAAGGGCGGTCAAGGATGGTGAAGATGGACGGGCGGGCCGGTGGGCCGGTCTGGCCAAGACGGAATGTGGCATTCACAGGCCGGCATGACTACGGAGCGGATAATGACGCAGACACCGATCCTGTCGCGGGATCAGTCCACCACCACAAGCTTGGCACAACCACGCATCATGGATGATCTGGACCAGCTTGAGGCCCAGAGCATTTTCATTCTGCGCGAGGCCTATCGCAAGCTGAAGCCCCTGTCCCTGCTGTGGTCGCTGGGCAAGGACAGCAATGTGATGGTGTGGCTGGCGCGCAAGGCGTTCATGGGACGTGTGCCGTTCCCGGTCATGCATGTCGATACCGAGAAGAAATTCCCGGAAATGTATGCGTTCCGCGACGAATATACGAAGAAATGGGATCTTGACCTGCTGCTGGGCTACTGCCCGCCGGTTGAGGAAATCGACCCGTCGCTTCCGCCTGCCGCCCGCTCTGCCGCGCGCAAGACGGCTGGTCTGGCCGCGATGATCGAGAAGCACAAGCTGCGGGGCGTTATTGCGGGTATCCGTCGTGACGAGCAGGCGACGCGGGCGAAAGAGCGCGTGTTCAGCCCACGTGGTGCGGGGCATCGCTGGGACGTGCGTAACCAGCCGCCCGAGTTCTGGGACCAGTATGCGACGCCGTATGAAGACGGCATGCATATCCGCGTCCATCCGCTGCTGTCATGGCGCGAGATCGACATCTGGCGCTACATCGAGCGCGAGAACATCCCGCTGGTGGATCTGTATTTCGCGAAAGACGGCAAGCGGTATCGCTCGCTGGGCGATCAGGACATCACCAATCCGATCGAGAGCAATGCGTCCACCGTGGCGGAAGTGATTGCCGAACTGGAAACCAGCCGGACGTCCGAGCGTGCGGGGCGTGCGATGGATCATGAATCCGAAGACGTGTTCGAGCGTCTGCGTGTGGCGGGGTATCTGTGACAATGGGCGATAATATCGTGATCGGACAGTATTCCGAGACCCATCGTGCTGCGGCAACACCTATCGTCATTGTCGGGCATGTCGACCATGGCAAGTCCTCGCTGATCGGGCGTCTGCTGTATGACACCGACAGCCTTCAGGACGGCAAGCTGGCGCAGATCGTCGAGAGCAGCCGCAAGCGTGGGCTGGCGGTGGAGTGGAGCTTCCTGCTCGATTCCCTTCAGATCGAGCGCGATCAGGGCGTGACGGTTGATTCCACGCGCATTCCGTTTCGTCTGGGATCGCGGGAATTCGTGATTGTGGACGCGCCGGGCCATCGCCAGTTCCTGCGCAACATGATTACCGGGGCCGCCGACGCTGAGGCCGCCGTGCTGGTCGTCGATGCCAAGGAGGGCGCTCAGGAGCAGACGCGGCGTCATGCCATGCTGCTGCGTCTGATCGGCATTCGTCATGTGATCGTGCTGCTCAACAAATCCGATCTTCTGGACTTTGACGAAGCGAAGATCGTCAAGGTCGAGTCCGACGTGCGTCAGCTTCTGGGCCGTCTGGAAATCGAGGTTGAGGCGGTTGTTCCGGCCTCCGCGCGCGATGGTGATAACATCGCCAGCCGTTCCGAGCGGGCGCTCTGGTACAAGGGGCCGACGTTGGTGGAGGCGCTGGCCAATGTGCCGCCGCCGGCCTCGCGGGCTGCGTTGCCGTTCCGGATGCCGGTGCAGGATGTCTATCGTTTTGATGGCGTGCGCTATGTGGCGGGGCGGATCGAGCGTGGCACGGTGCGTGCGGGCGATCGTCTGACGATCGGGGCGCAGGGGCAGGTTGCGACGGTGGCGGAAGTCTGCCGCTGGCATGCGCCGGAGCTTCCTGTTGCGGGTGCGGGCGAGTCCATCGCGCTGCGTCTGGAGCCGGATCTGGTGCCGGATCGGGGCGATCTGCTGTTCCCGGCGGATGACAAGGCTGCGATGCCGGAGCGTTCGGCCCGGATTCGCACGCGTCTGTTCTGGCTGCGCGGTGAGCCGCTGCGGGTGGGTGAGAGCTTTACGCTACGTCTGGCGACGGCCGAGCATGACGTGACGGTGGCGTCCATCGATGCCGTGGTGGATCTGGAAGACCTGACCCTGCGCGAAGGCGACAGTGTGCCGCCGGACGGATTTGCGGAAATTACGCTGGCGGCATCGCATGCCGTGCTGTTCGATCCGTTCGCGCCGGGCTTTGGCGACGGGCGTGGTGTTCTGGTGGATCGTTACCAGCGCATCGTCGGCGGTGCGCCACTGATTGGTCCGGCTGAACTGGCGGACGGCGAACATGCCATTCATCCGACAGCCAGCCGTGTGTCTGCGGCCCGTCAGGTCCAGACGCGGGGCCACAAGAGCGGTGTGTTCTGGCTGACGGGGCTGCCGGGGTCTGGCAAGAGCACGGTGGCACGGGCGGCAGAGCTGGCGCTTTCGGAACAGGTGATCAACGCGACCGTTCTGGATGGGGACACGCTGCGGGCCGGGCTGTGCAGCGATCTTGGGTTCTCGCCGGAAGACCGCCGGGAAAATATCCGTCGTGCGGCGCATGTGGCGAAAATTCTGGCCGAAAGCGGGCAGGTCGTGATCGTGGCGCTGGTGTCTCCGCTTGAGGCGGACCGGGCGCAGGCGCGGCAGATCGTGGGCGAGAACTTCCATGAAGTCTTCGTCGATACACCGCTGCAGACCTGCGAAAAGCGGGATCCCAAAGGGCTGTATGCGGCGGCGCGTTCGGGGAAAATCCCGGAGTTTACGGGTGTTTCTGCCCCTTACGAGGCGCCGGTGTCGCCGGAGCTGCGTCTGGCTGCGGACCGTCTGGAGCATGATGCCGTCAACACCCTGACGGCGTTTATCCTGCGGATTGTTCAGCCGTAAGGCTCTTTTTGCTGCTGATGTGGCGTCAGACCCCCTTTCCATTTGGGAAGGGGGTTTTTTCATGTCTGGGGAAAGGACGTGGACACGAAAAATTTCACGCAAAAAACGAAAACCGTCACTTTTGTGATGTTACTTCCGTGAGATGGAGCGTTAAAGAGGACGGATTGTTTACACAATAACGGTCTGCGGCTTCGCGGCGGAAGGTTTTATGATGCAGGGCACGAACGGGTCCATGAGGTTGAGCGGGAATGCTCTGACGAATTTCATTGCAACGATTTCGGCAACGGGCGGGCTGCTGTTCGGGTATGATACCGGCATCATTTCCTCCGCGCTGCTCCAGCTTCGCAATGAGTTTCATCTGGATACGCTTGGCGCGGAAGTCGTGACATCCGCCATTATTCTGGGCGCTCTGATCGGGTGTCTGGTGGCGGGTGGAATTTCTGACCGGCTCGGGCGTCGGCGGACGGTAATGATTGCGGCGGCGCTGTTCCTTGTGGGGACGGTTATTGTGGCCTCGGCGCATAGCGTCGCTGTTCTGATTCTTGCTCGGCTTATTCTGGGGCTGGCGATTGGCGGGGCGTCGCAGATCGTGCCGATCTATATCGCTGAGATCTCCCCTCCCGAGCGTCGTGGTCGCCTTGTCGTGGGCTTTCAGCTTGCGGTGGTGTCCGGTGTGACGATTTCCTTTATCACCGGCTATCTTCTGCGAGATTCGAGCTGGCGTCTGATGTTCGGCATCGGGATGCTTCCGGCGCTGATCCTGTTTCTGGGCATGGCGTTTCTGCCCAATAGTCCGCGCTGGCTGGCTCTGAACGGTCAGACCGAAGAGGCACGGATGGTTCTGCGGCGGGTGCGTGCGACCGACGAGATTGCGGATCGGGAACTGGACGGCATTCTTGAGAACCACGATGTGCAGGCGCCTTGGTCCGAGCTGGCAAAGCCGTGGGTGCGGCCTGCGCTGATGGCTTCGGTGGGCATTGCGCTGCTGTGCCAGTTCACGGGCATCAATGCGGTCATGTATTACGCGCCGACGATTTTTGCCGATGCGGGTTTCGGTCAGGATTCGGCGTTGCTGACATCCGTGGCCGTGGGTGTGGGCATGGTGTTTGCGACGGTGTTTGGCGGCTGGGCCGTTGATAACTGGGGACGGCGCACGCTGCTGCTGCGTCTGCTGCCGGGAGCCGTGGTGGCGCTCGTCGTTCTGGGGACGGCGTTTGCGATGCATCTGACGGGTGGTGTCGGGGCATGGATCACGGTCGCTGCCGTGATGGCCTACACCATTTTCAATACGGGCAGTCTGTCGGTTGCGATCTGGCTGGTGGGTGCGGAAGTTTATCCGCTGTCCTGCCGCAGTAAGGGCATGAGCCTTGTGGCCGGTGGGCACTGGGGCGCGGATCTGGTGATTTCGCTGACGACGCTGTCTCTGGTGCAGGTTCTGGGTGCGGGATGGACGTTCTGGCTGTTTGCCGCCGTCAATGCCTTCGCGTTCTGGTTCGTGCTGCGCTATGTGCCCGAGACCAAGGGGCAGTCGCTTGAGGAACTCGAGCGGCGTCTGAAGAACGGGACGTTTGCGCCGGTGGATCGCGCTGCGGCCCGGGCTGAAGCTCAGGCCCGCTAAGGCAGGTTCTTAAGGCCGTTCCTTTAGGGACGGCCGATGGACTGGTAATCGAACCCGGCCTCGCGCATGAGGTCGGGGCTCCAGATATTGCGCAGATCCGCGATGGCGTTGCCGCGCATGGCGTCACGCAGGCGGAGGGGGTCGAGCGCGCGGAACATGTTCCATTCCGTTAGGACGACTACGACATCGGCGTCCTGCGCGGCTGACAGAGCGTCTTCGCAGTAGCGCACGCCGTCAGGCAGGAGTGAGCGGGCGGCGTCCATGCCTTCGGGGTCGAAGACCTGAAGGGTTGCCCCTGCGTCGTGCAGGCGGGCGAGGATGGGCAGGGACGCGGCTTCGCGCATGTCGTCCGTATCGGGTTTGAAGGTCAGGCCGAGAATGCCGACCGTTTTGCCTTCAAGGGTTCCGCCCGCCTGTGTGATGATGCGCTCGGCCATGCCGGTTTTGCGGGCTTCGTTGATGGCGACCGTGGCTTCCACGAGTTTTGTGGGGGCGCCGGCGTCCTGTGCGATGGCGGTCAGGGCGCGGGTGTCCTTGGGGAAGCAGGAGCCACCATAGCCCGGTCCGGGGCTGAGGAAGCGGCTGCCGATCCGCTGGTCGAGGCCCATGCCGCGGGCAACGTCATGGATGTTGCCCCCGACCTTTTCGCACAGATCGGCCATTTCGTTGATGAAAGTGACCTTCATCGCGAGGAAGGCGTTGGCAGCGTATTTGGTCAGTTCTGCCGTTTCCAGATCCGTCAGGACGATCGGGGCCTGAATGGCTGTGAGGGGGCGATAGAGCTGTTCGATCAGGCTCTGCGCGCGGTTGCCGCCATCCGGGCCGGAGCGGTCGATGCCGACGATGACCCGGTCCGGGCGCATGAAATCGTCGATCGCATTGCCTTCGCGCAGGAATTCGGGGTTTGAGGCCACGTCGAAGGTCAGGTCCGGGCGGGTTTGGCGGAGGATGCGGGCGACTTCGCGGCCCGTGCCGACGGGGACGGTCGATTTCGTGACGACCAGAAGGTCCGTCCGGGCGGCGCGGGCGATTTCTTCCGCGGCCGCATAGACATAGGTGAGGTCCGCGTGGCCGTCGCCGCGCCGGGTGGGGGTGCCGACCGCAATGAACACGGCATCGGCGTTTTCCATGGCCGCGCCGAGATCGTCTCCGAAGGTCAGGCGGCTGGAAGCGACGTTGCTGCTGACGAGGGCGTCCAGTCCGGGTTCGTAGATCGGGATGCGCCCGTCATGGAGGGCCGTGAGCTTTTTCGGGTCCCGCTCCACGATGGCGACGTCCGCTCCGAACTCGGCGAAGCAGGCACCCGAGACGAGACCGACATATCCGCCACCGACCATTGCAATACGCATCTCTGGACCCTCTCTTTTACGGTCCGACGTGCATAGCCGGGGGCAGGATGAGGTGCAAATTGGGCCTTAACGCGTGGGGCGGGCGCAGGCGTTTGAGGCTGCGAAACCCTGAAGGGCGGGAGGAAGGTTTGTGACCGCGTTGGAATCCGCGAGCATGTCGCGCCCGACCTTCGACCATGTGGCGAGGGAGAGGGTCGGGGCGTCGAAGGGGCCGCTGACGCGCACGGGAACATCGAGCGCGAAGAAGCTCGTCGAGAAGGGGCGGCTGGCGAAGACGAGATCGAGCCATCTGCGGTTGAGGTCGAAATTCGCTTTGGCCGCGATCGTCCCTTCACCTGTGCGCAAGCGGAGCGGGATGACCGTGCCGATGCCCTGATGCATCTGAAGCACGCCGAGCAGGCAGGTGATGGGGGTCACACCCTTGGCGTGACGGAACAGCAGGCGCAGATCCATTGAGGCGGCCTCGACGATTTCCTTTGCGATTTCACCTTTTTCCATACTGACGGCGGCGGTCATGTCGGCGCGGCTGATGGCTTCGTTGAGGGTATGGACGTTCTTGGAACTGGCAGTGATGCGGAAGTTCAGGCTGCCTTTGACCGGAACGGGCGCGAGACCTGCGACGCGGCGCAGGCGGTCGATGTCGCCATGCGTCAGGACCACGTCTGCTGCGACGCGGGACGATTTTCCATCGGCTTCGATGCGGCCATCGGCGCTGAGGGACGCGCCGATATAGTCCAGTCGCAGAAGGGGAACTTCGATCCGGTTGGAGGTCTGGGCGGCCTGAATCCGAAGGTTGGTAAAATTGAGCGCGTTGTAGATCAGCTGGCGGGCGGTCAGCTCGAAATGGACCAACGGGTCCGGATCGGGGGGCGTGATGAGCAGAAGGTCCGCGTGCAGGGTGGAGGGGCCTTTTTTGGTGCCCTTTGCGCCCGGCGGGGCGAGGATGGGCATCAGGCCGTTGATGTCGAGGCGCCCGAAGCCGGTTTTGGCTGTGACGTCATCGGGTTTGCCATGGTTGCCTTCGATCAGGGTGAAGTCGCCGCTTTCCATCGTGCTGGACTGGATGGTGCCGTGCGCTTTGGTGAAGTGCCAGTCATCGCCGGAATGGCTGAAATCGCCGGACAGGGCGAGTTTGACGGGGGCGTGGTCGCCTGTGATTCCGGCGACGCTGAACAAGGTGTCGGAGGTGGGGGTGGTGACGGTGGTGTGGCCTTCCACGCCTTCGAAATTCATTGGATCCGTGAGGGTGCCTGTGAAGTCCGAGGTCATGTCGCCGGAGGTGACATGGGCCGTGGTGGCGTAGGGGCGGTGGGGTGTTTTGCGGAGGTCGCTGATGGGCTCCATTTCGGCGGAAATGCTGACGGGGGTGTCGTTATAGGCCCCGGTCAGGGTCATGGTGAACGGGCTGCTGTCGCTGGTGGAGGCGAACGTGACCTTTTCAAGCGTGGTTCTGTAGGACGCGCCATTGGCCGAGCGGTAGGTGACGTCGCTGTCGAGGATCGTGGCGTTGCGGAGGCCCGGTGCGCTGCTCAGATCGGGCGGCGTGTTTGCTTTGGCCTGTTCCTCGGGGGGG
>NZ_JAERLW010000017.1:0-22172 GCF_018256215.1 Gluconobacter sp. Dm-73
GTTAACCACCAGACTGCCAAACGCCAGACTGTAAGACAACTCGCCCACAACGCTCCTCAATCAAACACAACGACTCCCCCTCAAATAATGAGGGGGTTGTGTTCTGGAGACGTGCTTACGCCATTACGCTGGGGCTGACTATATGGCTTTGGCCAATATCAGCCACAAAATGTCTTATTTCCGAAGACCGAGGATATTGCGCACCAGATCCAGTATACGCCTGAACGTGAAACGCCCGGCGGGACCGAAAACAACGCCTGTCAGGGCCGCCATGGCAACGGACTGCTTGAGCTGTGCCAGCTTGCGATCACGACGGATGCGCGCCTCAATTGCGACAGGGTCCGGAATGGAGCGGGCCGCCAGAAGTCCGAAGATCAGGACGAACAGAAGGTCCACACCCATGACGCAGAGCGCAGAGGCCACATACCCCAATCCGACCACGTCAATAAAGAATGCCCACAGGAACCCGTGAAACGAGATCGCCGCGAACATCAGAAAGACTGCTGCAACAACACCGTAAGCGACTCTGCGGCCGATTCGCATGGCAGAGCGGGAAAGGATCTGTCCCTGGGCAGCAAGGACGTCCTGTCCGAGTTCAATGGGCTTCATGGAAAATCGTTTGCCTCTTCTTCAAGACGGAGCCGGACGCAATGCCGTCCGTCTCCTGCCTGGAAAGAACCGGGCTGTTACTTGGAGAAACGGCCGGCAAGGAAACCGACAACGGCCGAAATCAGGACGGCTGCGATCGGACGCGCCCGCACACGCGTCGAAACATTTTCAATTTCATGATCCGTGATTTTGCGGGCATTTGCAACGGCATGATCCGTACGGTCCGCTGCGTCGAGCAGAGCGGGATTGATGCGGTTGTTCAGGAGTTCCTGCAACTGGGTCCGCAGACCGTCGATCTGAGCCTGCGTGGTCTCGGTTGCAACTTCAATGTTATCCTTGACGCTTTTACGGCTCATGTTCAAACCCCTTCTTCAGTATCAGGTCAGATCCGTTCTGGCCTTATTTTGTTTCGCTCATAACGGTCCATTCTCCCAGAGGTTGCATGTCAGGCCTGTCAGGCGCTCCCCGCATGGCTCCCAAGCAGCGGAGCACTCGCCCCTCCCGCCCCAAAGCCGTCGTGCAGCCCATACTGGATATTGTCGGCTTGCGTGCAGCCATCGATGCACCGCCCGTCGATCTGTCGCTCCAGCCCGGCGCGACTCTGACCCTTTTCGGCAACCAGCCTGCGGCCCTGTCGCGCCTTCTGGACGTACTGGCAGGATTCCTGCCCCATCTGGGCGGCACAATCACGGTCAATGGCGACGATGTGACGTCCCGACCGCCCGCCGAACGGCGCATGCGGATTGTCAGCCCGCGAGACCCGCTGTTTCCGCATCTGAACCTGCGCGACAATATCGCCTTCAGCCTGCGCGCAAACGGCAAAGGCAAAACGGAGGCTCAGGCTGCCGCCGGACGGATGATCTCGCTCATGGGACTGGATGGCATTGCAGACCGGCGCCCGACAGAACTGGACGCGGAGCAGTCTCTGCGCGTCAAACTGTCGCGCGCCCTGATCGCGTCGCCTGACGTCCTGCTTCTGGATGACCCGCTTCACGCGCTCGACCCTCATGCCGCACGCCGCATTCCGATCCTGCTGGGCACCCTCTCCCGCGCCCTGAACCTCAGTATCATCCATGCTGTCTCACGTCGTGAGGATGCCCTGCGCTCCGGCGGTGCCATCGCGGTTTTTCAGGATAATGTGCTTTTGCAATGCGCCGACGCTGCCCGTCTCTATGACCGTCCCGCCTGCGTTGAAGTCGCAACCCTTTTCGGCGAGACAAACACGCTGACAGGACAGGTGTTGGACATCGGTGATGACGTGGCCCGCATTCATCTGGCCTGCGGCGGGATCATGGACGCCATGGTTTCCGAAGATCTGAGCGAGGGGCAGGAATGTCTTGTCTGCGTTCGCCCTGACCGGATATCGCCGTTTTTTGGCCCCCAGAGTCTTGGCATGGATGACGACGGGGACATCCCCGTGCGGGGCGTGCTGACCGACAGTACCCATCTCGGCGACCATATCCGCATGCGCGTCCGCTGTGCGGAAGGGACGGAAATCGAACTGCGCCGCCCCCCGCTTCAGGCCCAGAAAATCCCCGCATCTGGCACCCCTGTACAGCTTGCATGGCCCGCTGCACATGCGACGGCCTTTCCGCTGGGTGCCGGGATGTATTAAACTGCGCCCGTTCTGTCCGGGCGCAATCGGACACCCCTTTTCGGACACCTGAATTTTTCTGAGGATCCTCTCGTTCTGACCCGGCCCGCCTTCTCTTTGCGACATGTCTTTTGGACATCTGGTCGGATCTCCCGCAGGAGCCTTCCGCTTCGGGCGTCTTTGTGCGCGTTGCTGATTCTGCCATCGCTAACCGCGACAGTGCGGGCCGCGTCGCCCCATCAGAGCGGTGGTATCGGCACGTTTCTGACGTCTGTCGGTCGCGACATTACATCCGTTTTCGTGCCCGCACCGGCCTCCGCCCATGGGCACAGACGCGTTCGCCACATTCGCAAACCCGTCCATCACCCCGAACCCGGCTTCGGTGTCCCGCAAGGAACGATCGCAGCGCACGCCCTGACTTCCGCCAACACCGCGCTGCCTCTGGTAGAATGGGACGGTAAGACCAGCACCCTCCAAACTGCAATGCAGGCGACAAAGCCCGCATGGATGGCCGTTCTCGTCACCGGGGCGCAACTGGCCCAAGCCTGTGAAGACAAATGGGTTCGTCCGATAGATAACACTTCCACCTGCGGCATTCCCGGAGGCGTGAGCGACATCGCCCTCACCTGGGATCGCTCACGGCTGACAGCGGCGCCAAACTGGCAGGATTTCTGGGATGTGGCTCGCCATCCGGGGCGCCGGGGATTGCATTTTGGTGCCCGGACGACACTGGAAATCGCTTTGCTGGCTGACGGCGTTGCGCCACAGAATATCTATGCAACACTTTCGACACCAACTGGCGTGGAGCGTGCGTTCCGCAGACTGGACTTGCTGCGCCCCTATATCGTGTGGTGGGAAACACCAGCCGATGCCGCCCGCATCATGGAACAGAGTGGTGCCCTTATGCTGAGTGCGCCAGCCACGGAAGTCACCAGCGTCAGTGCACGCGCTCCGTCCGGCCCGGCGACATCGCTCTTCGTTGCCGGGACACAGACTGTTCTCCGCTCTCCCCTTTTCTGGGCCATTCCCATCAATGTTTCCGCCGAGAGCGCACACCGGGCCCTTGAGCAACTCCGGATGCACGCGCCTCATCTGGAAGACATGCCCACGCCCGTCCCCCCAGAAGTGGCTCCCACGTTCCTGACGGTCAGCGATACGTTCTGGTCCCTGCATGGCGACGCGCTCGAACAGCAGTTCGCAGCACATTTCGCTCCCCGGACGCCCTGATGGCCCTCGCACTTCGCCTCAACCTCCCTTCGATCCTAACGGGACTTCTCGGAGCCTGTGCGTTGATCGCACTGCTCATGCGGGTTCTGCCAGCTTCCGTTTTGCGCCGTTTGGGACTGATCCTGCTTCTGCCGGGACCGGGGCTGGCTCTTGCGATGGCCAGCCTGCATTCTGCTCCGGGATGGCTGGAAGGGCTGCTCATCGCACCCGCCGTCGCCTTTCCCATCGGGGCAACCCTTTTGACTCTTCCTCCCGGTACGACCCGCGCTGCCATCGGGCTGGGAGCAGATCTGCCGACACGCCTGCGCCTGATCTGGTTTCCGCTTTTGTTGCCGTCCGTTGTTCTTTCCCTTCTTCTGGCGACCGCTTTCTGTGTCACCTGTGCCCTGTTGGACCATCCATGACGTCTCCCTCCGCGCCTTTCTGGCAAACCGTTCCTCTGGACCAGATGTCCTCCGAACAGTGGGAATCCCTCTGTGACGGCTGCGGTCGCTGCTGCCTCAACAAACTGCGCGACGAAGATACGGAAGAGGTGATTTACACAGACGTTGCCTGCCGCCTTCTCGACACCCATACCTGCCGTTGCACCGACTACGCGGACCGTCACCGCAAGGTCCCCGACTGCGTGACCCTGACCCCTGCCCTTCTGGCCGAAATCGACTGGCTTCCGCCCAGTTGTTCCTACCGTCTGCTACGCGACGGCTTTGATCTTCCCGACTGGCACCCGCTCCGCACGGGGAACGACAAAGGCGTCCACAGTTCGGGCGCATCCGTTCAGGACCGCTGCATCAGCGAACGTCGCGCAGGCCCTCTGGAAGACCATCTGGAAGACTGGCCTGGCGAATGGCCAGACCGCTCGCCTCTGTGTCAGGTCCTGAAGCGCAAGGGCTGACATCCATGCTCCCTCCGACCGTTCCACTGATCTGGAAGCGTTCGGCACGGGCCAGACGCATCACCCTGCGGATCGAACCTGTCCGCGGCGAAGTCATCGTTACGGTTCCCCAGACCGTCACCAAAGACCGGGCACTGGCTTTCGTTCACCAACAGACGGAATGGATCGCAAGAGCCCTTGCGACATTACCGGAAAAGCCCGCACTGACAGACGGTTCTCACGTCATGATCGACGGGCACCACGTTCCCATTCTTCATGACCCCACAGCCAGACGCGGATGCTGGCTTGATGCAGACGGGCTCCACGTAAGCGGAGATGCCTCCCACACGACCCGCCGCGTTCGCGATTTTCTTCAGATTCTCGCAAAAGAACGCCTGACCCAGACACTTCAGGCCCATTCCGAAACAATGGCTCTGTATCCCACCCGCCTCGACCTGCGCGAGGTCCGAACGCGCTGGGGAAGCTGCACGAAACAGGGTCGGATCATGCTCAGCTGGCGCCTGCTGATGGCGCCAGTTCCGATACAGAATTATGTTATCATCCACGAACTGGCGCACCTGAAACACTTCAACCATGGCCCCGACTTCTGGGCTCTGGTGGACAGTTTTATTCTCGAAGGACGCACTGGACGTCTTGCAGCGGAACGCTGGTTGAGAGAAAACGGTACAGCTCTCCTGCGCGCAGCATGAGAGCTGTGCGAGCTTGGCGGAATGGTAGACGCACGAGACTTAAAATCTCGAGTCCGCAAGGACGTGCGGGTTCGAGTCCCGCAGCTCGCACCACATAAATCTCTGATTTCATTGGAAATGTGAGGATGTGACCCGCAATCTGCGGGTTGGTTCTCCAAAGCTCTTCTCCAAAATTGGAGAAGCTTCATGCTGACTTTGGTCGGTTCACGATTCCACTTCCGCCGTGTCGTGCCGGCGGCACTTCGTCCGATTCTCGGAAAAAGCGAGATCTGGATCTCGCTGGGAACAGCAGGCAAAGTTGAAGCCAGACGTCGCGCAGCAGAGCTGCACGGGCAAACGAGTGATTTATTCAGAGGACTTCGCAGCGTGAGCCGTTCCAAACCGCCATCTGCAAACGATAGCGCTGACTTCATAACGAAGCACGGCTTCAAAACTAAAGACGACGTCTATCGGGCGCTTCTGGAAAAATACCAAGACATGCTGGTAACGCAGGAGACCACTCGAAAGAACGACGTCTCATCTGCGGAGATGGCTGGACAAATCAAATACTACAAAAGCGTTATGCAACACGCTCACGACGTCCGTGCCTTGAGCGCGGGCATCGAAAAAGTCATTGCCGTCGCGCTCGACAGCCAGAATCACATGACGACAATGACGCGAAAACTGATCGAGGCCTCCAATATCAGCGCCGCTGAGAAGAAAGGTCTTGAGAACGAAATCAAGCGTCTTCATGAGACGCTCTTGAGTACATTCACAAAAGCGCTCGATGGTCGGAGCGCTGCAACCGAGACCTCAGCGCCTGCGACCAATGAAACTGAGACAAAGCCCAAAAAGGGCGTAGCAACACCGAAGACACGGCCCGCCATTTTGCTCACTGAGGCTCTCAACCGCTTTTTGAATAGCAAGCCTGCCAAGAGCCTCGAAACTCAGAGAGACACCAGCCGAACCGTAGCGCTTTTCATTGAGGCTTTTGGTGACAAGTCCATTCGCGAGATTGATGGCAAAGTCGCCGGTGATTTCCGTGACGTCTTATTCTCGCTGCCAGCGTCACACGGCAAAACCAAGAACCTGTCCCTACAAGAAGAAATCGAAAGAGCCGCATCTCACGATGTATCGACGCTGAGCGCAAAGACTGTGAAGAACCATTTTATGCGCCTCTCCTCCTTGTGGAACGACTTCTTGCGCCGTGACATGGTTGAGAAGAATCCTTGGGGCAATTGGGACTTCAATCTGACCAAGAAAAATCCGCGTCGTGCCTGGACAGCAGAGGAGATGGACAAACTCCTGCAAACCCCTTGGCCATTGTGCAACATCTCAGTTGATACATTTCAAGGCATCACAATGGTCGCCGCCTATAGCGGCATGCGGCTGGGAGAAATCTGCAACCTGCGGAATGAAGACATTGAGATTATCGATGGCGTTCTATGCTTCCGCATTTGTGCTCACCCTGAAGACAATTGGTCACCAAAGACTGAGGCTGGAGAACGTCTCGTTCCTATCCACTCAGCCTTGCTTGATTGGGGCATTCTGAATTTCCAGAAGACGGGCGAGAAGTATCTCTTCTCTGACCTTAAAAATTCTCAGGATGGCAATCGTGGTGCTGACTTAAGTCGAGCGTTTTCCCGCTACAAAACAATGATGGAGCTTCCGCCAGCGGTCACGTTTCACGGGTTTCGGCATACGGTCTCGACGCTTTTGCGAAACCAGAACAGCGATATCCGGGAGCTTTGGATTGATGCGTTGCTGGGACATGAGGCCAGTCACAAGAGCCAAGGTGCCACGACGTATCTCAGCGGTATTGAGATACACAACCTGAAGAGAACGGTCGAAGCTATTCAGCATCCGTCTTTCATATTCCCAAAATTCAGCGTTTCTTGAATATAATTTGGAATGAATATTTCTTCTATTTCCTTATAAATAACTTTCTATTTTGAAAATTTTTGGCGTTCATTTCTGAAATATAAGCCTCGAATTGCTATCCTGTTTTCTGAGGCTCTTCTGTCTTCAGCCAGCAGTGCTCTATGGCTACCCGTTCCGGGTGCATAGATCAGCTGGCAAGGGGGAGTACCTCCCCCGTTGCCCCCCTCAAAAGGATGCCGCCATGCCTTGCGCGCCTTCCCGACCAGTAGCATCGCCTCCGCGTTCTTCTCGTCTCTCCATCAGAGCCCATCCAGCTGAACTCGACGCATGGGCCAGAACAGCCCAACGGCATGGTCATACGACGACGGCTCATTACGTTCGGTCGCTGCTGCAAGAGCAGGCGGTGACAGGGCAGCAGAAATCAGAGCTTGGTCCTGAACTCCGCCTCCTGCGTCTTGAGCTCAGTCGCATTGGCAATAACCTCAATCAGCTTGCCCATGCGGCTCATCGCGGAGAGGCTGTTCGCTGCGGTGACGTTCTCGATGCAATTCAGGCGACCAAAGACCGAACGGACCGCTTGCTCCGCTTTTTTCCTCTGCCGCGTCGTCGACGCTTTCTCTCTCAAGCCGAGGCCCATATGGCAGGCCCGGTCTTACATTAAAGGCGATGCAGGTGCCTCGCCATGATTGTGCAAGAGACACGCATCAAGACGTCGAGTGGCCATAAGGCTGTCTCTAAGCATGTTCTTGCGGGCACAAAGAATGAAGCCATCCGGGTTTTGTCGGGAAGTGACTATCTCTTAAAAGATTGAATGAAAGAAGCACGACGCGAAGGTATCCGCTACGGTCTGCGACATATTGCCTTCAATCCCGCAGAGCCTATGACGGATGAACAGCTGGCGTCCTTTGCGGAACGCATCTGTGCGGAGTTATCCGCTGATCCTAGTCGCATGACTCTGGTGATCCATCAGAAAGATGGCAGCACACACGGCCACCTTCTCCTACCTGAATGGCAAGACGACCATGTCCTCAGCAGCCGTTTTTCGTGGCAACGGCTTGAGAAAATCGCTCGACTGGAAGAAATCCAACTGGGTCATGCTTTGGTCGCTGGACGGCATGATAACGCCATTGCAAAAGCCCTGAGGGCAGACGGCAACCACGACGCTGCGGACAGGATTGCGGCACTTGCGCCTGAAGACAGGTCTACCCGCCCTGTTGCAGCTTATACATCGCAAGCCCGGAGAATGACGGAACGGCAAAATTTTGACCTCTCGACAGCCAGGCGCGAAATCGTGAAATTCTGGCAAGTCTCAGACAATGACCTGACAGCCTTTCGTCAGTTTCTGGTTACCAGAAACTGGCACATGAGATCAGGAGATCGCACAGACAGGCGTCGGGATGCCCATATCATTGAAACCCAAGATGGTACGCTGATCGGGTCATTCACACGGCTGACAAAAGTTCGGACGAAGGACTTTCGGGAGCTTTTAGAAAAAGAGGCCGCAATCCATGCTGCGACTGACTTACGTCCCGTCGCGCGACGGCTGAAACGCTCCGACCTTCGGCGTCAGCAGAGAGCTTCCGCTACTCAGGCGGAACAAGACCTGCTCTGGGCCGAACCATCACTCTTGTCAGAGCAGCAAAAACAGAGACTTGCGGAGCGTGCTCAGGCCGAGGTGAAAGCCATCCAAAAGCACCTCCCGTCCATTGTCTCGCCTTTGTACCCGGAAAAACTCAGCGAAGGCTTTCAGATCTATCTGAAAGACTGGAAACGAGAGATACAAGCCGCACGGGCGGTTCTGAATACAAGGCACCCTTTAGAAAAACGCTATGGGCCGGAAAGTCCTCTCGACATCCAGACACACTGCATACTCCAGATGATGCAAGACGGCTGGAAAAAGCTCAGACACGCCAATCACGCGGTTCTTCAGGCACGCAAAGACCTGAATGATCTGGCGACCCAGAAATGGGCTTTCTCGAAACAGAGAAAAATTTCGGAAGCTGAAAAGCAGCTCCAACAGACTCTGGCCCAGTTGGCTGAGATCCTGCGCTATGTGGTCGAATTTATTCTCTATCATCTCGGACTGAGCAGTCGAAAGCCTGCGTCGCTTCAGATCCCGATTCCCATGGAACGGGAAATGAGCCGCCAGCACTATCTGGAGAGCCGACAGGACCTGCTGCAGACTTTACTCAGCGAGAGAACCCGACGTAACTGGATTAAAGACCGGTGTCGCGAAGCGGAACAGCAGCATGCACGTCTTATTGAGAAATGGTATGTCGAGCGTCAGCCTGAAAAAGATCGGGCTGAAGCACATATCGCTGCGTTACTTGACGTCGCGCAGCCTCGAAAAGCACTTCCCGACACTGTCCGAAACACCATCAGAGATCTGAAGAAAAAAGGACAGTTACGTCAGTCGCTGGACGCAATAGCTGCATTTAACGCAAGGGGCTTGGTGGTGCCGACGTCACACATGCCAAACAGCTCACGATCGATTGGTCGGCATCACAATCCAGAACCTGGATGATATATCGGGCTCGAGGATAAAGATCAGACGTGAACTATCCCAGAATTTTTGTTCGCCAAGAGTGTCTTGATTCCAATGGCCTGTCCTTCACCAACGCCGCTCGGATGCAAGCATCAAATTCTCAGCAACCTCCAGAATGGGCGATCAGGAATTTCGCTGGGAATGGTCATGATCCCCGCCTATAAATTCGAAGTCCAGTTATTTACAAAGCGCCCCTCATACATATGGACCGCGCAACTATTATAATAGGCAGCACGTGATCACAGGATCTATCAAAACTCAAATCGACCAGATCTGGAACGCGTTCTGGTCCGGCGGGGTTTCCAACCCGCTTTCCGTGATCGAACAGCTCACCTTCCTCATGTTCATCAAGCGGCTCGACGACCTCCAGACAGTCGAGGAGCGCAAGTCAGAAGACCTCGGCCGACCTATCGCCCGCCGTATCTTTCCCGAAGGCGCCGACGACAAGGGCGAGCCCTACGACAATCTCCGTTGGTCCCGCTTCAAGCATTTCGAGGCTCGAGAGATGATGCGCATTGTGGATGAGCACGTCTTCCCCTTCCTGCGCCAGCTAGGTGAGGAAGGATCGTCCTACGGCACGCACATGAAAGACGCGCGGCTTGGTTTCTCCAACGCCAACCTGCTGACCAAGGTCGTGCAGATGCTCGACGACATCCCCATGGACGACCGCGACACCAAGGGGGACGTCTACGAGTACATGCTGGGCAAGATCGCCAGCGCAGGCACGAATGGCCAGTTCCGCACGCCGCGCCATATCATCGAGCTGATGGTCAACATCATGAAGCCCCAGCCCGGTGACACCATCTGCGACCCGGCAGCGGGCACCTGCGGCTTCCTTGTGGCAGCGGGCGAATACCTGCGAGACCACCACCCGCAGATGTTGCGAAAAAAGGAAACCCGCAACCATTTCCACAATCACATGTTCCATGGCTTCGACTTCGACGCGACCATGCTGCGGATCGGCGCGATGAACATGACCCTTCACGGGGTCGAGAATGCCGATGTCTCCTATCGGGACAGTCTGGCCGAGGAACATGGCACCGACGCAGGTGCCTATTCCCTGATCCTTGCCAACCCGCCCTTCGCCGGATCGCTTGACTATGACACCACGGCCAAGGACCTTTTGAAGATCGTCAAGACCAAGAAGACCGAACTGCTCTTCATGGCGCTCTTCCTGCGACAGCTGCGGATCGGCGGGCGCGCGGCGGTGGTCGTACCAGACGGAGTGCTCTTCGGCTCGTCGACCGCTCACAAGGACATTCGCAAGATGCTGGTCGAGGAACATAAGCTCGACGCCATCATCAAACTACCCTCGGGCGTCTTCCGCCCCTATGCCGGTGTGTCATGCGCCATCGTGGTCTTCACCAAGACTGGCGTCGGCGGTACGGAGGGCGTGTGGTTTTACGACATGACGGCGGACGGCTTCAGTCTCGATGACAAGCGTACGCCGCTGCTGGATGCAGAGAAGCTCGGCGTCTGCCCGGCGCAGACGCTGACGGACGAGGAGCATACGAAAAACAACCTGCCCGATATCCTCACCCGCTGGGGCGATTGGAAAGCCGAGGCAGCGCGGCCCCGCACCGCGCAAAGCTTCATGGTGCCTGCCGAGGACATCATCGCCACGGGGTCCTGGGACCTGTCGCTGAACCGCTACAAGGAGATCGAGCACGAGGAGGTCACCCACTCAGCCCCTACCGACATCATCGCCGAGCTACGCGCGCTGGAGGCCGAGATCGCCGAGGGACTGGATCGGCTTGAGGGGATGCTGGGATGAGCTGGCCTACAGCAACGCTCGACAGCATCTCCGAGGTGGTTCGAGGAGTTACCTTTAGCAAAGCCGATGCGGAAAATGATCTGAGAGAAGGACTTTTGCCAGTTTTGCGTGCAGGCAATATCGCCGAGACGCTGAATATTGAGTCAGACCTCGTTTACGTTGATCAAGGGCGCATTTCGGAGAAGCAGAGACTTCGCCCGAAAGACATTGTCGTCTGCACCTCCTCTGGCAGTGCCTCTGTGCTTGGGAAAAGTGCGATGTTGGAGCAAGAGTGGCAGGGTTCATTCGGTGCGTTCCTTGCGACCGTCAGAACTGACTCGCATGTCGCTGATCCTGACTTTGTAGGTCACTACCTTCGGAGCCCCCGCTTTCGGGCATGGGCTAGCAACTCAGCGGGTATTGGCATCAAAAACATCCGAGCTTCTGACCTCAAAAAAGTCGAAATCCCTCTCCCGCCGCTGGAGGAGCAGAAGCGGATTGCGGGGATACTGGATCAGGCAGCAGAGCTCTGCCGCCTCCGCACCCGCTCCCTCGACAAACTGAGCACCCTCGGCCAAGCCATCTTTCATGAGATGTTTGGGGACCCGGCCACACAAACCACTGCCACACTGATCGACATTGTGACGAAGGGTGACAAGATCAATTACGGCGTCGTTCAGCCGGGTGACGATGTCGTAGAAGGTATCCCACTGCTGCGGGCGGGCGACATCCTTTCACCCGGACTGGACCCGAAGGACTTCCGCCGGGTGGCTGCGGAAGTTGATGCCAAACATAAGAAATCGCGACTGAAGGGCGATGAGATATTGATCGCGTGCGTTGGTTCCATTGGTTCGATAACGCTCGCGCACCAAGGCTTGAAAGGCGTGAATATTGCTAGGGCTGTCGCGCGGGTGCCCGTCGATAAAAAGCTTGCTAACCGCGTTTTCATCGCCTCTCAGCTCAAATCTCAGGCTGTGCAGAACTATTTTCAACGTGAAATCCGGCTCGTCGCTCAGCCCACGTTGAACATCAAGCAGATCACTGAAGCCCCTATCTTTCTCCCAAGCCTAGCTTCGCAGGAAGCGTTTGCGGCACGCTTGTCCACGCTTGATGGCAATATTGAAAAAGCTGTGTTTTCTCTGCGGCGAGCAGGCGCCCTCTTCGCTTCACTCCAACACCGCGCCTTCCGAGGAGCGCTGTAATGCGGGGTGAGCTTCTTGGTGAAACGGAATTCGATTTTAAGGGGGCTGATACATGAGCCAGTTCAGTTTTCTGTCAGCAGACTTTCCAGCCCTCTTCAAAATGGCCACAAAAGCCGAGACCCACGCGCTCTCCGACCCGCGTGGCGCATGCTTTTGGGCGCGGCTGACACTGGAAACAGCCCTGAAATGGCTCTACCGGACAGATCCGGCGCTGCGGACCGTATACACCGACACGCTGGCCGCGATGATTGCAGAGCCAAGTCTGGAGGCGCTGACCGGACCGGCCATCGTCATCAAGGCCCGCTACATCAAGGACCAGGGCAACCGCGCAGCCCATGACACCGGCAAGCCGCTGAGCGCCTATGACGCCAGTGCCTGTGTCCGCGAGCTGTTCCATGTCTGCTACTGGATTGCCCGGACCTATGCCAAGATCGAGCGCCCGGACCCGGCGCTGACCTTCGACGCTGGGAAGTTGGAGAAATCGCTGACAATCACCGCCAGCACCGTGGCGCAGATTCAGAAGGTCGAGGCGGACATCAAGGCCGAGCGCAAGCGCGCGGCGGACGCCGAGGAAGCCCTTCGTACCTCTGAAGAGGGACGCGCCAAGCTGGATGAGGAGCTAGCCGCCGTTCGGGCGGAGATGGCCGCACTGCGCAAGGCCAACAGCACGGTACAGGACGACCACGACTACGGTGAGGCCGAGACCCGCGACAACTTCATCGACCTGCTTCTGAGCGAGGCGGGCTGGCCTCTCGATCAGGAGCAGGATCGGGAATTCGCCGTGACAGGCATGCCCAACCAGAGCGGTGATGGTTACGTCGACTACGTGCTCTGGGGCGACGACGGGAAGCCGCTGGGTTTGGTCGAAGCCAAGCGGACCAAGAAAGACAGCCGGACGGGGCAGCAGCAGGCGAAGCTGTACGCTGACTGTCTGGAAAAACGATACGGTCGCCGCCCGGTGATTTTCACCAGTAACGGCTATGAGCACTGGATCTGGGACGACCAATCCTATCCACCGCGACGGATCTCGGGGTTTCTGAAGAAGGATGAGTTACAGCTGCTCTTGCAGCGTCGCCAGAACGTCCACCCCTTGGCGAAAGTCGATGTAGACGCAGAGATTGCGGGGCGCCATTACCAGCAGCGGGCCATTCGCCGTGTGGGGGAGGCCATCGAACGCGACGCTCAGCGTAAGGCCCTGCTGGTCATGGCCACAGGCAGCGGCAAGACCCGGACCGTCATCGCCCTGATTGACCAGCTGATGCGAGCCAACCGGGTGAAGCGCGTGCTCTTCTTGGCCGACCGGATCGCCTTGGTGAAACAGGCCCACGGGGCGTTCAAGGAGCATCTGCCCTCGGCACCCTCGGCCAACCTGCTTGAGCGACACGACACCAAGAAGAACGACCACGTGGGAGCGCGGGTCTGCCTGTCGACCTATCCGACAATGATGGGGCTGATCGAGGAGAGCAAGGGCGGCGAAAAGCGTTACGGCCCCGGTCATTTCGACCTGATCGTGATCGACGAGGCGCACCGGTCGGTCTACCGCAAATACAGGGCGATCTTCGATTACTTCGACAGCCTACTGGTCGGGCTGACCGCGACACCGCGCGATGAGATCGACAAGGACACCTATTCCCTGTTTGGGCTCGAGAAGGGCGTACCCACCGATGCTTACGACCTCAATGATGCCGTGGACGATGGTTACCTCGTGCCGCCGACCACCATCTCCGTGCCACTAAAGTTCCAGCGCGACGGCATCGACTACGATCAGCTGACCGACGAAGAGAAGGAAGCCTGGGACGCTATCGAGTGGGACGAGGAAGGCACGGAGCGGGACCGCATTGAAAGTGCCGACCTGAACAAGTGGCTTTTCAACAAGGACACGGTGGACAAGGTGCTGGAGCACCTGATGCTCAACGGGATCAAGGTCGAGGGGGGCGACCGACTGGGCAAGACGATCATCTTCGCCAAGAACAGCAAGCACGCCCGGTTCATCGTCGACCGCTTTAATGAGGCCTATCCGTACTACAAGGGGCAATTCGCCCAGTTGATCGATTACAGTGTCAGCTACGCCCAGTCGCTGATTGACGACTTCTCCGAGGCGGACAGAGCCCCACACATCGCGGTTTCGGTCGACATGCTGGATACCGGCATCGACGTGCCTGAGGTCGTGAACCTCGTCTTTTTCAAGATCGTCAGATCCAAGACCAAGTTCTGGCAGATGGTCGGTCGAGGCACCCGCCTGTGTTCCGATTTGTTCGGGCTAGGCGAAGACAAGCAGCGGTTCGTCATCTTCGACTATTGCCAGAACCTTGAGTTCTTCCAGGAGAACCTCAACAAGACTGATGGCCCCACGGCCAAGCCGCTAGGCGAACGACTGTTCGGCTCACGCGTCGAACTGATCGAGGCCTTGGCAGACGCTGGCGAGCCGCACGAGGCGCTGATCAAGGCCATCAAAACGCGGCTCCATGACGAGGTACTTGGCATGCCGCTGGATAACTTCATCGTCCGGGCCAAGCGACGGAGTGTCGAGAAGTTTCGCGACCCGAAAGGCTGGGATAACCTGACCCTCAACGACCAGCTGACGCTAATCGAGGAGGTCGCGGGGCTACCAACGGCCTTCCAGGATGGCAACCTGTCCGCGAAGCAGTTCGACCTGTTGCTTTTGACAACACAGTTAGAACTACTGAAGCAGACCGGAGCCTTCACCCGGCTCCAGATGCGGATCATTAACTTCGCTTCAGCGTTAGAGGGCATCGACAACGTGCCTCTCGTGGCGAAGGAAATGGAGCTGATTCTAGACATTCAGACTGACGCCTTCTGGGAAGACATCACACCGGAGATTCTGGAGATGGTGCGTCGACGCCTTCGTCACCTGGCTGAGCTCATCAAGCCTGTGGAGCGCAAGGTGGTCGTTACCGATTTCCAGGATGACATCGGCGAAGGAACCGAGGTTACCATGCCGGAGGTGGGCAGCGGCGTGGACAAGGCGCGCTTCAAGATGAAGGTCCGTCGCTTCATCGACGCTCATCGTAACCACATCACCTTGATTAAGGTCCGCCGAGGTGAGCCCCTGACTAAGCAGGATCTCGAAGAACTACAGCGCATAATGATCGAGCAGGAGGTCGCGAATGATACCCTCATCGCTGCCCTCGACAAGGAAGGAGGCCTCGGACGCTTCTTGCGGTCATTGACTGGCTTGGACAAAGCTGCCGCGAAGGAGGCTTTCAGTACATTCGTGGGTTTACACCAGTTGAACGCCGACCAGACCGAGTTCCTAGACCTAGTTATCAATAGCCTGACGGAGGCTGGGTATGTCGACCCGGCCAGCTTCTATGAGAGCCCGTTCACCGATCTAGACGACATGGGCATTGCCGGTATCTTCAGCCGAGATCAGGCTCAAGAGATTATTCAGATTGTGAGAGCTTTGAACGACGCCGTCGCTGCGTGACGACTTATTCCTAATTGCCGCATATCAAAAAACACATCATTCAAGCCGACCAAAGCAACTGCCTCTGGATATGATTTTTGGGAGCTAGAGGCTCCGCTCCGGTTGGGGCGGTTTTGCTAAATCACTCAATAAACTGCGCCAGCTCGCTCGGCACCTTTGCGGCGGCGTCGCTTCAAAATGAATATGTGGGGCATGCCAGTCGAACAGGATTTGGTCGGTTAAAGGAGCTGCATAATATCGATAGAAATCGGCCATCAATTCCGCAGCCCCAGCCTCCGCTAGCGCGGAGCGCCGCTTGTCGGGAGCAAAACCCAATTGTCGAGCAATCGAAGATTGCACACTGGCCCGATTAAGAGCCTCGTCTTCAATGGCGAGACTCCCGACCATCTCCTGTGAAATGCGCTGCTGCTTGGCAGCTTTGTCCAGATGCTGCATCGCACCCACGACAATGCCTGAACCCTTCAGAAATTACGGCCAATCAGGACGCTGCCAATTCCAACGCATGATCGATACCCGAACTTTATATCAATCAATTTCACTACAAAAAATGATTGATAGAAGCGCAGTCTATCCATCACCCGACCTGACGGATTATCCCGCACACAAACCCGAAGCGACCCGCAGCTCCCCGGAATGATTTCAGAATGAGACGCGCCTCTCTTCACGCCAGTATGACCATCCCAACAGAACCCTTGACGGACCTCAGTTTTTCTCCAAACCTGTTCTCCATAATGTTCACTGAGAAGAGCATCATATCCGCAGTTTTCTGCTGAAATTGAGAGCCTCCCAACATCCTAAAAATGTTGGGGAGCAGGTTCGAGTCCCGCAGCTCGCACCACAGACTTCCCGGAAATGAACGGTTTTTCGGCCTGAATGGGGCAAAGGCATCCTTTGCTCTACCGTCCTTCCCCACTGAAGGACGTCTCATGCTCCTTATTCGCGGCACCACCTATCACTTCCGCCGAATCGTACCCCCTGCCCTACGCAGCGTCCTGAACTAGCGGGAAATCTGGGTTTCTTTGAAAACGGGATATCAGAGCGAAGCCCGAAAACGGGCCGCTTTACTGCACGCGAGAACAACTGAACTCTTTGACGAGACCTCTCGGGCTTTGGCTGAGGGACAAACGAGACAGAGTATCCCGCACGTTGCGGGGCGCACTGAAGGACCTGCATCGCCTGGTCGAAAATCCGGCAGGCATGGAAGCGAGGCCTGTGCCTGCCTCAATACCGGAACCACGACCGCAGAGAATGCGGAAGGCAGCGGCGGTCACTGCATCCAAACCTCAGCCCTTGCTGCTCTCTGAAGCCCTGACGCGGTTTGTTCTCGAAAACCCACACACCAGTAATGATACCCGCAATGCCACGCAGCGAGCCGTAGAGCTGTTTCTGCAAGCCTTTGGCGATGCGCTTGTCTCCATCATTGGGGGAGAGAAAGCCGGAGCCTTCCGGGACTTGCTGTTTTCCCTGCCTGCCTCACTGGGAAAGCGGAAAAGCAGTCTCACACTTACAGAGGAAGCTGAACGCGCCAGAGAAGACGGAAGTCCCACTCTGAGCGGCAAAAGCGTAAAAAACCATATGATGCGGCTCTCAGCCCTGTGGAACCAGCTTTTGCAAAGGGAACTGGTCCAAAAGAACCCGTGGACCGGATGGAGCTTTGAGAATGGTTCCAAAACCGTCCGGAGAGGCTGGACCACTCAGGAACTGCAAACCCTAATGACAGGCCAGTGGCCCAGCACGTCTGTCCCGGAAAGCACATTCCGCATCATCACCATGATAGGGGCTTATTCCGGCATGAGGCTGGGAGAAATCTGTCATTTGCGCACGGAAGACGTGCAGACCATTGATGGCATTCCGTGCTTTGTCATCAGACCTCAAACAGGAGATGGATGGTCGCCCAAGACAGCAGCCGGAATACGGGTTGTCCCCATGCACTCCAAACTCGTGGAGGCTGGAATCTTCGCCCGGACGAATGCATCAGACGGCCCCTATCTCATTCCCGGCCTCAACACATCGAAGGAGGGCGTCCGAGGTACAGTGTTCGGACGCTCCTTCTCGACGATGAAGACGCGTCTTGGACTTCCTGCAGAGATTACGTTCCATTCGTTCCGGCATAACGTCTCCACGCAACTGCGGAACGCTTCAGCCGATATTCGGGAAATCTGGATTGATAGGCTTCTCGGCCATGAGGCGACGCATAAAAACCAAGGCACCTCGACCTATCTGAGCGGCATTACAACGGCCAACCTCAAACAAACCGTCGAGGCGATTGCCTATCCTGAATGTATTTTCAGAAAAAACTGAAATTAAGCAGGAGAGGGAGTAAGCAGGAGCCAGCAGTGCTCAATGGCTACCCAAAGGGTCGCATTGAGCAGTGGGCAAGGGAGAGTGCCTCCCCCGTTGACCCCCTGAAAGATAGAAAATCAGCGATCTCTGATGACTGCTTACGCCTACATCTCGGTCATACATGCCCTCGAAGAGCCGCCCCCACAGCGGACATGAGTAGCACGATCTCTCGCGACCAAGTTATGGCCGGCAGCAGTCTGTCAGCTTCCAGCGTTCGACCTGCAGAAGCCGCTATACGAAAAAGTCGCAAATGACTGTTATTCGAGAGTTCATGGGTTCGAAGCCTATCCGCGCACCCCAACTGCTTTTCTCGATCGTGATCAGCCTCTCAAAGGCTGAACGGCAAGTATAGTTCTTCGGTTCGAAGACCATAATATCAGCTATAGTGCAACCCATCGGCCCACTTCTTGGGGACAGATCACCGCAGCTCAAATCGAAATGCTCGATAAATGCTGGCACCCCAAGTCCTGCTTGAGCCTTCTCTTGCCGTCCAAGCAGATCCTCAACTAGGATGGCTCGAAGGGGAGGCTTAGAGTGACTTACAAAGTAATCGAGTTGAGCAAGTTAAACGTCAATCGAGGCAACGATCGGCACGGTGAACTGGAAAACGAAACCGCCGCAATTGCTTGGCTGTTTATGCATCACCAATCCCAAATGAAAAAGCTTGCTCGCGATATTGCCGATTCAAGCGGCATCTATGAGCCGCCTCTTGTCTATCCAGAAGGTCAGTCATTCACCGTCTTTGACGGCAACCGCAGAATCACATGCATGAAACTGCTGACCAATCCAGAGCGCGCACCATCATCCGATCTGCAAAAGTTTTTTGCTGGCTTGAAAGCTAAATGGAGCGGGTCATTTCCGACCAAAATTACATGCCGCGTTGAGACCGATCGCGACAAAATCGATGAGATATTGTTCCGTCGCCATACCGGAAGCCAGGGTGGGGTCGGACAGGCCAACTGGGACGGCCGGATGAAAACCACCTTCGTCAATCGAACCGGCAAGGGTGGAGGCCTAAACGTTGCGGACGAAATCGAAGAGCGCCTTGCGCGAGCCAATCTTCTGCCAGAGCGCAAGAAAGTGCCTCGCAGCAACCTCAACCGGCTGCTGTCCGCCGAGCCATTCCGAAACAGAGTCGGCATTTCTGCAGCTAAAGGAAAATTCCAGTTCATCCGCAAAGAAGAAGCGGTCCTGCCCGCTCTGGCCCGGATCGTTGCCGACCTCGCAAATCGCCGGATCACCCTCGACGATGTTTGGGATGTTGATCGCAAATCCGATTATCTTGATGCACTTGAGAAAGAGGGTATGCTTCCAACGGCGGCAGACGCGATAGACACCGTTGGCAAGAAGGCCGCGACAGGAAAAGCGGATAAGCCCAAGCCGAAAGCCCAAAAACCTCAGCGTCGCACACGCCTCATTCCCGATGTGGATTACTGTGTGGCCTGGTCTGGGCATTTGCAACGACACCGCGCTATCTGGGAAGAACTTCAGTTCAAACTCGAACTTGAATCACATCCCAACGCCATTGCTGTCCTTTGCCGTGTCCTCATTGAACTCTCGGTCGATAATTACATCAGGCAGGCAAGCCTTACGACCGTCGCCGAACCGGATGCTCTGGTCAAAAAACTTGTAAGCTGCGCAGAGGATTTGGGCGCGAAAGGCAAGATAGGGAAACGCTATCTGGAAGTCGTCCGAAAAGCCCGCAACATGGACGCCATCATCTCGGTCGATACCCTGAACAAATACGTTCATTCGTCGAGCCTTGCTCCGGCACCCGATCATCTGACGGCCATTTGGGACACGTTCGCCGAACTCATCGTTCACTGCCTCAATGATTGAATACCAGACCGAGTATGTCGGTGATGACGAACGGAAGCCCAAGAGAGCGCGAACCCGCTTTTTGGAACGCTTTATCATGGCTTCAGATAAGCACAGCTTTATCGGCCGTGTGCATGATCTCAGCATCGTCAGCCTGAACTTTGACAGCTCTGACAAGGTAGCACAGTATCTCGACTGCAAATATGTGATCGATATCAATTACTGGCTGACGGGTCTAGCTCGACGGGTTGAGTCTCTCAACATGGTTGGCGACATGCTTTGGCTTGACCCCGTGCCGAAGAATTTTCGCGATCTTGCGCTTACCCGCTATCAGTGGCTCACGGTGATTACGGACGTATTTCTGATGCGCTACATCTCTGTCATCGACTGCGCGCTTCTCTTGGTCAATGAGGTTTACCGTCTCGGCCTACCACCGAAGAAATGCACGTTGCACAACCTGAAAAAGAAAGCTCTTCCAGACGCTATTGCGGATCACTTGGAGTTGATCATCGACGAGCAGGAGGTGCTTCGAAACGAACGGAACAACAGGATTCATCATGGCGAAGAGCGTGAATTCACTGACGACGACCAGACTTTTAAAACGACCTCGCTCTTCAACGACAAGTTTCACGGCATGAAGGGTAAAGATCGATATGGCCGACGCATAAATGTTGACCGCTCGTTCAAGGAGGGCTTGGTCAGCATCCAGCGTGACTTCAATCGGTCAACGCGACTTCTCAAGAAGCAATTAGACAATCTCTACGATCTGCTATGGGAGGAGTTTGAGGATCATTTTGGCCCTCTGGTTGCTGCGGCGACCCACGGGTTGAATGCAGGGGTACGGAGAAACATTACCTCGGCGACGCGCAACCCCGCATCATAGGCAAACGCTCAATGTCGCTTCATGATAAGATCCATCGTTCGACATGTCGCAAGGAAACGGCAGGAAAGTCCCAAAGACCGCTTTTCCTCGGACCGCCTCCGCAAGATAAACGAATGGCCGGTTCCGGGCGCATGGAAAGGCACGTTCAACGTCCGATTGTGGGCTCACAGTGGCTGTCACATGCCGTCGAGTAAACGGCTGGAAACATTTTCTGGGCGCGCTCCAAAGCGGCCGGACCGCTTGCCCCCATAAGGGAACGGATTTTAAAAGGGACAAGGGGGGGGCAACGGGGGAGGTCACTTCCCCTTGCCTGCTGCTCAATGGGTAGCCATTGAGCACTGCTGGCTCCCTCCCGCTTTCTTTCGCCTTTAAAAATCTTGAAAAACTCTCGGCTTTTCAGCCCACCAGAAGCCGAACGCGTTTACGGATGGTCTCCAGTTCTTCTGGCGTCACCTTCCCTTTGAGCTTCGCATTCCGAACACGCCAGTCGAGGCTTCTCACCTGGTCAGACAAAACGACACTCGCCGTTTTGCCTGCGATTTCCACTTCAAACGGATAGCCTTTGATTTTCGTGGTCGTTGGACAACAGAGCATCATGCCTGCCTTGGCGTTATAACTGGTAGGACTGAGCACAACAGCAGGACGGTGCCCCGCCTGCTCCCTGCCCGCCTGTGGGTCAAACTCAAGCCAGACAATATCTCCACAATCTGGAACCCACGAGGCCTTACTCTTCCCACTCACCAGACTTCACCACCGACAGCAGGTCCATAGTCGGCTTCTTCGTGTCGATTGCTTTCTGCAATGCCAGACACCAAGGCATCTAGACTGAGGACCACAGCACGCACAGGCTCGATGATAATCCGTCCGTCTTCTTCGCGAACGTCAACAGCCTGATCAACCTTCAGACTGACAGCCTCCAGCACAGAGGCAGGAAGACGGACAGCAGCGCTGTTTCCCCATTTTCTGACAATACCCTGCATAGGAGCCTCCAAAGTAAAAAGTTTATACGATGTATCTACCTCATTCTCCGACCTGAGAGCAATTCTTTTCGCAAAGCTTGACTGCTCCACCGGGTTGCCCGCAGGTTATGCGGGATTACCAACCTTGACGGACGGTAACGGCTGAAATTGTCGTTCATTTCCAGTGGGTTGCCCGCTTGGTGCTTTACAGAGCATGAAGGTTCGAATCCCGCAGCTCGCACCACAGACTTCCCGGAAATGAAAGGTTTTTCGGCCTAGGCTCAGGACCTATTAATTTATTGAACTGAGCGAGAGGTTGTGATTCACAGGCTTACCGATGGAGTGTAGGC
>NZ_JAERLW010000018.1:0-21187 GCF_018256215.1 Gluconobacter sp. Dm-73
GGCCATGATCTTCGTCGCCATGGGCGCCAATCTCATGCGCAGAAATGCTCACCCGTGATTTTCCAAACAGGCTCTTACAACTCTGTCCGAAAAATGGGGGCCACTTCTACAATAGATGGACACCACATTGGCCACGTAATAACCTTACTGTAAAGAAATATCAAATACTTAAAATCCCGCTTTCAAGGTAGCAATCACAGCAATTCCCGGTGCCACAAGGTAGTCTGGTGCGCTACCTGAAACGCCATGGGTTGTGTTGGCATTTGTTGTTACGGTTTGAATGCCAGAAAGGTAGTGATTGTTAGTCAGATTGATAAAATTCACTTGAATTGTCGATTTTTTCAATAGGCCAAAACTGGGGAGTCGTCCCCCAATAGTGGCATTCATATCATAATAAAAAGGGATGTATTCGTCGTTCATGAGAGTCGAATATTGATGCGAGACATACCTGATATTGTAGTTCCAGAAGAATGTTCCGTCGTCCCAGTCGACACCGAGCGCCCCTGTCCAGCGCGGGGAACGTACTGCAGTCATTCCAGCCGTTGGTAAACCAGAAATATTATTGTCGATCGTGGCATGCAAATACTGACCAGACAGATAGGGTCGAAAGTGGTGAATTGGTCGGGTTCCTAGCTCGACTGACACCCCGTTGGAGGTCTGGCCACCAGCGTTAAGATCGACGGTAACGCCTCCATTCGTGCCGGTCACTGCACTTTGGATCTGCCTATTCGTGAAATTGTAATGGAAGTAAGTCGCGCTGAAGACAAGAATCGGACCATTATAACGGTATCCAATTTCTTCGGATATGGAATATTCGTCCTTGGGGTTTTTCACGCCTTGGTACGAGATACCATGACCGTAATATGCATCGTAAAGTGTAGAAGTTGAGGGAGAGCGAAAACTAGTCGAGACGTTGGCAAATATCTGATGTCTTTTATTAAATTTATAGCGCATAGAAAGAGCTGGAAGCGGTTGAAAATCATTGAGAACCACCTTGTATTGAGGCCCGGGAAGCTCGTTGGTGCCGTTCCGGTTGATCATTGCAAGTTTAATCCCCGCATCCATAACCAGCTTTCCTTTGAGGAAAGTCGCATGGTCGCCAGCGAAAAGAGCATTGACTGTCGTAATGGTGGAAATGTTCTGATAAGCTAGAAGGTGGCCATCAGAGAGCTTGATATTGCCCTTGGTCCCGAAAATATCCAGTGGCATACCGTTATAGTTCACTGGCGAAAGAACGGCAGAGTCATGGTCGTTTGAATAATCAAACCACCATCCGAGGTAGATATCGTGATGCTTGCCAAACCTGTAGTTCGTTTTGGCCGTGAAGCCACCTCGGTACTGTACATTCTGGTAGGCCATAAGGGTCATGGCATTTTCGGTCCCGTTGCTGGCTGGCTGCGCGTGAGGAAGAGTAAGGACCTGTGTAAGAGGTTCGTTTCCCAGGAAATTTCCGTTCGTATTATTTATGAAGGCACCAGCCGAATTATTCCCTTCGCCGTGCCAGAAATAAGGCGTAAAATGAACACTCCAGTGATTTGTCAGAGTGAAATGTGACGGGGCGCTAAGTAGCATGTTATCATAGGGATTGCGGTTGAGGCGCCAATAATTTTCACCTTCGGGTCCGAAGTTATATCGACGATCCCAAGTGAAGCCGCGGCCATAAGTCTTCCAATCTGCCATCGTCATGGATGGCCACGTATTCTCAATAGAGTGGCGGTATGCCCCGACGAAGCTGATCCTGTTATCGACCCCCCATTCCTTGACAGCCTTCCAGTCCAGATTCCAGATTGAGTCGTGTCCAGGGCCGCGCCAGGCATTGTCTCTTTGATTGGCGTAGGAAACGTATGTGCGTATGCCACTATGGCCGATCTCGCCTGTATCAAATCGTGCGAATTCGCGATGATAGTTGAACGAACCATAGCCGAGTGCCACTAATCCTCCCATTTTGCGCGATGGGTCGCGGTCACGGAACGATAACAATCCCCCAGACCCATTGATCGTCGGTGTGTCTGAATTTGGTGATCCCTGTTGAACGCTCACATCCTCCAGATCTTCATTGCTCGCGAATTCAGATGTGTCGATCGTGTATATCCCGATATCAGTTGCCGGTGCGCCTTCCCAAGTCATGGCCATCTCGGATTGATCAAGCCCACGTATTGAGATTGTGCCTCCCGTTAGACCGAAGGGGTCGGCAGAGCCGACGACAACACCGGGGAGAAGTTCAACAAGTTGAAGTGGATTTTGAGCTGGTGACTGTTTCTGAATGAAGTCTCGGCTGACTGTGCTGACAGATTTTGCTGCTGTTTCGGGTTTGATCAGTCCCCCTCCAGGTTGCAGGCCAGTTACCCCGTCAACCGAACGCCTACGATGCATTTTAACAACAATATTTTCTGGAGCCACTGGCTGAAGCGCAGGCACTTTAAGCCGATTTTGTAGAATTTTAGATTTGGGAACGGAAATGCGGGAGGCCAAACCCGATACCTTTTCCAGTTCTAGTGCACTCGATTTCGTATGTGACTTTGCTTTAGGTAAAAATAGCGCGTTTGCAAAAAAAATGGCTATCACAGTGGAAATTACAAGGCGTTTCATCAGGAAAAATTTTCTATTCAATCTGAATATTTATCTGCATAATCGTTCTTTAGAGATTGATGCACCGATTAGAAAGTGATCAACATAATGCTTGCGTTGGTATAGTATTTATAAATATCTCTAATAATTAATATATTAAGAGGCGCATATTTATTTTTCATAAATGAATTATATCCGGGGCTTTGGAGAAAAATAGTTATTTAACACCTGAAATATAATAAACAAAATTTTTATAACCGCTATCATACTAAGGTATAATGTTATTAAGATCGATAACATGTTTCGATACTCGGGTTTAAGATTATTATTTTCCCAGTTTTATATCTGACACCCTTTTTTCGAAAGGAAGAGATGTGATGAACAATGAATTGCCATGGAACATTTCTTCTATCTCAGGACAACCTCAACCGTCTCGTGGTAATCGTGGCGGGACGATACAGGGGCCACGCAATTTAGCTCTAGAGAACGAAAATCCTGATCTATTGGCATCTCCTGACACAGATGCTGGCACTATCCCGAATTTAAAGTTCTCTTATGCGATGGCACGAAATCGACTTGGAACAGGAGGCTGGGCACGAGAAGTCACTGTTCGCGAGCTCCCGGTCGCTACCACACTATCAGCTGTCAACATGCGCCTTAACAGGGGAGGATATCGGGAACTTCATTATCATAAAGAAGCTGAATGGGGTCTGATGCTGTCAGGACGAGCACGCGTCACGGCGATTGATCCTCATGGACGAAACTTTATGGACGATGTTGAAGCCGGGGATATCTGGAATTTTCCTGCTGGAATTCCTCATTCCATTCAAGGTTTGGATGACGACGGATGTGAATTTTTACTCGTCTTTGATGACGGAAGTTTTTCAGAAAACGAGACTTTTCTTATAAGTGACTGGCTAATCCATACACCTCCTCACATTCTGGCGAAGAATTTCGGGGTGCCGGAAAGTAAATTCAAAGATTTCCCTAAAGATGTAGAGCATACGCGCTGGATTTTTTCCGGAAAACTTCCCGGTCCTCTCGAGCAGGACAAGGTGCAGGCTCCTCAAGGGGAAACACCGGTCAGATATACCCATAAGCTTATGAGGCAATCTCCCATACGAGTAGCAGGGGGAGAGGTTAGAATTGTTGATTCCACAAATTTTCCAGCAGCCTCTACGATTGCTGCGGCTATTGTTGTTGTCGAGCCTGGCAGGCTACGCGAACTGCACTGGCACAGCACCAATGATGAGTGGCAGTACTTTATCCGCGGAAAAGCCAGAATGACTGTCTTCGCATCTGGGGGAAAAGCACGGACCTTCGACTACAGTGCCGGAGACGTTGGTTATGTTCCCTTTGGCATGGGTCATTATCTAGAAAATATTGGAAACGAGCCTCTTGTGTTTCTCGAAGCGTTCAAGAGTCCTGTCTTTACAGACTTCTCTGCAAATCAATGGCTCGCTCTTTCTCCTCCCGAAATGGTGAAGGCGCATCTTAACGTGGATGACGAGACGATCAGTGCGCTTTCAAAAACAAAACCCCTAATCGTTTAGCTTGAATGGAAAATCGCCGTCCCATAGTTTCCAGCGTCATGACGTTCGTCTATGAGGGGTTGCTTTGCCGCATTCCCAGAGAATGATAACAAGCAAAAACGCCCAGATTGATGAGATAACCGTGTCTGCGTTGAAGCAAGGCAAAGACTCAGAAAAATTCCAGACATACGGCTTCTGCGTCGCGGCTGGCGTCATTGCGTTATTCATATTTTTGATAAACACAATGACGCTGTTACGTGATGCATTCGCGGTGCTCTATGTATTGGTTATCCTTTTAGTAGCCAATTCTGCTAAGCTACGCACTATTATTCTTACTGGGGCCATTTGCATCGGCCTGACCTGTATTTCCTTTCTGATCAAACATTTTGGAGAACCACTTGATGGTGCCTATCTCAGGCTCGCAGTCAGTATAACGGCGATCGGAGTTGCAACGATGCTCTCTATGCGTGATCGACGTACCCGAGATGCGCTTTCTGAGCAGGTACGTATGCTCGCGTTCACACACGATACAGTCATTGTCCGGGATGCTGCAGATACCATTATCGGCTGGAATGATGGTGCTACTAAACTCTATGGTTGGCGCCCCGAGGAGGCTATTGGCAGCAAAGGCACAGCGTTACTCCACGGGAAGAATATTTCCTCATCCGCAGCAGAAGAGCTTCAAGCTGCTGGCCAGTGGAGTGGAGAGATTACGAGAAGACGTCGCGATGGTCAGTGGATTGTCCTGAATGTCCGTTGGATTTCACGGATCGATAGTAGCGGCAAGGCCTGCGGTGTTATAGAATTTGGGGCAGATTTAACAGAGCAAAAACAG
The DNA here is from genome assembly GCF_018256215.1 of Gluconobacter sp. Dm-73. Classification (NCBI taxonomy): domain Bacteria; kingdom Pseudomonadati; phylum Pseudomonadota; class Alphaproteobacteria; order Acetobacterales; family Acetobacteraceae; genus Gluconobacter; species Gluconobacter sp. Dm-73. The sequence continues at coordinate 4,936 of NZ_JAERLW010000018.1, forward strand.
GCGGCAGCTGAACGCAATCGTTCCGAGCAGCAATATAGTGCAATTTTTCAGGCTGTTGGGTTCGCTATTTATGAAGTCGACTGTTCGATCATCAATATTCTAGCACACTCTGCATCCCAATTATCTCTACAGGCTTTTCAGGAGCTCATCGGACAACTCGCAGACAAGCCGTATATCCGTGACGCGAACCACGCCGGGGCAAATCTAACGGGCCACCCCAACCCGCGTGATATGGCGGGGACATCTATATCACTCCTATTTTCTGAGCCCAAAATTTGGATCGATATCCTATACAGTATCGCGAATGGTAATCTCGATTACACTGTTGAAACCACATTGACTGCTCTGGATGGGCGGAAGGTTGATGTGGTTTTACGCGTCACTCGCCCAACAGCTGATGTCGAATTCCGAAGAGTACTTATAATGGCACTTGATGTAACAGAACGCAATGAAGCGCAGATGAAATTACGCGCTGCTCATGCCGAACTGGCTCATGCCGATCGCATTACAACACTCGGACAGCTAGCTGCTTCAATAGCTCATGAAGTTAACCAACCCCTGTCTGCTATTATGACGTTTGCAAATTCGGGGCAACGCTGGCTGACCCGAACTTCGCCAGACATTGTTGAAGCTATTTCTTCTTTTGACCAAATTGCAGCTAATAGTAGTCGGGCAGCAGAAGTTATTAAACGTGTACGTGCCCTGACCAGAAAGGAGACAAGCTATCATACGGCATTGAATCTCGGAGAGATCATAAACGAAGTGACGCTACTTCTTCGTAAGGAGAGCGGCGGGAAACAGATCGAGATCAGGACACATCATAATCCGACTACCTCTCTGGTTTCGGGAGATCGGATACAACTACAGCAGGTCATCATGAATATTATGATGAACGCTATTCAGGCGATGAGTGCTATTACGGACCGGGCGCGGGTTCTCGAAATCCACATCAAACCAGCCATTTCGCCCTCAACGGGCGCGCTGATGAGTTTCGAAGATACAGGGCCAGGATTCAACAATCCTAATGAAGGTGATATATTCCGCCCCTTTGTTACAACAAAAGCACAAGGAATGGGCATGGGACTTTCGATCTGTCGCGAGATAGTCTGTGCGCATGATGGAACCATTAACGCAACCAATCGTACGCCCTATGGCGCTATTGTGACGATTGCGCTTCCCATTCCTAAGAAAATTAGCAACAGGTAACAGTCCAAGAAATGCAGTTCATTCCGAGTAAAAATGCGACAATTATCGTCGTCGATGACGATCTGGACATCAGAGCATCACTTGATAGCCTGTTTCGCTCTTGGGATTTCTGTGTAGAGACTTACTCAGAACCGTCAGAATTTCTTGATACAGGCCTGCCATCTGGTGATTGCTGCCTTATCCTCGACATACATCTTAAAAATATTGATGGCCTTGAATTTCAGGCTTCACTCGAACAGTCAGGTATCAATATACCAGTCATTATCATTACGGGTCACGGTGACATCCCAATGGCTGTCAGGGGAATGAAAGCCGGAGCAATAGACTTTCTAACCAAACCATTCACTGACGACGCTCTACTGAAGGCGATCAATACCGCCTTGAAAGCTTCGCACGACAGGCGACAAATCGCTCAAGAACGCACCGACATTGAATGCCGCTATGAACAGCTTTCCGCTCGTGAGCGAGAAGTTATGGCTTTGGTCGCGAGTGGCTTAATGAACAAACAAATAGCGGCTCGCCTTGAGCTCAGCCTAATTACCATCAAGATTCATCGTGCAAATGCCATGAAAAAGATGCAGGCGGAATCCTTGGCTGAATTCGTAAGAATCGCCGAATTTCTGGGCATTCGAGATGAGACTATTACACGTTACCACCAGAATAGGTGAAAGATTAATCTTCACTCAGAAGCAATAGGTGAATCTCAGACGATCCAATTAAACCAAAGTACAATAGTTCTTTTTTGCGCAAACATCCATTGTCAGTGGGACTCAGAAAAGGAAGTAACAATGAGTTCCATGCAACGTCGCGGTTTTCTTTCTGCTGCTAGTGCGCTCGGGTTTACCGGAGTTGCTCACGCAGCAACATTTGGAAATCCAGATCGTCCTCCGCAGGGCGCAGTTAATGCGAAAACGCCTTCAAGCCTGACAAACCCTGGCCCCCAAAATCCAGCTCTTGCTTCGCAGTTTCCGAGCTTTCAGTCGCCGCCGCCGACAGACGTGGATGGCATGCCACTCTTCTGGGCGTCATTTAATAATGCACATCGTCGTATCCAGAACGGTGGATGGGCTCGCGAAGTGACGCAGGATGATTTTGCAATCTCGGAAGACATTTCCGGCGTCAACATGCGTTTGAGTGCTGGTGGTATCCGTGAAATGCACTGGCACCAGCAGGCTGAATGGGCAATCATGCTCTACGGAAAATGTCGCATTACAACGCTAGATGAACAGGGGCGTCCCACTGTAGAGGATGTCGAAGCAGGCGATCTCTGGTATTTCCCTCCAGGTCTCCCACATTCTCTGCAGGGTCTGGGACCAGATGGTGCTGAATTTCTTCTTGCTTTTGATAATGGAAAATCATCGGAATTCAATACACTTCTCGTAACTGACTGGATCGCTCATACACCGCCTGAAGTCCTTGCAAAGAATTTTGGCGTACCCGCAGAAGCATTCAAAGATATTCCACTCAACAACCTCTGGATCTTCCAAGGCGATGTTCCTCCCGATCTGGCAATGGATCAGAAGAAATCTCGCGTTGTCGCAGGAACTGAAAAAGTAATTTATCGCCTCTCCCAATCCAAACCTCTTGTACGGAGCCAGGGCGGACAAGCCCAGATTGCCGATAGCCGGAACTTTCCCATTTCGAAAACAGTCGCTGCCGCACTTGAGACAATTGAAGTGGGCGGAATGCGGGAAATGCATTGGCATCCAAATGCTGATGAATGGGCCTTTGTGATCAAAGGCAAAGTAAGGGTCACGGTATTCAATACAGGCCCCAAAGCACAGACGACTGATTTTAATCCAGGAGATGTCTGGTATATCAAAAAGAGCCTCGGGCATTACGTCGAAAATGTCGGTGATGAAGAAGCTCAGGTTATATCCGTCTTTAAGTCAGACAGATTCGCCGAAGTCTCTTTATCCGATTGGCTCACGCATGTTCCGCCGGAAATGGTTCGCCAGACCTTGAATATTTCTGCAGAAACGCTTTCAAAATTCCCCGTTAATCGGCCGGGATTTACACCTGTGTGACTATTTTTCCCCCTTTAGATATATTCCTAAAGGGGGAAAAATATAGAAAAATTTAATGAGGAAATTCGTGGGCTCTCTCAGTATCTGGCATTGGTTAATCGTTTGTGTCGTTGTTCTTATTGTTTTTGGTGGCGGGAAACGTCTATCGTCCACTATGGGAGATCTTGGAAGAGGTTTGAAAATATTTAGGAAAGAAGTCATCGAGATAGGATCGGACGACCACCCAGTCTCCATTGAGAACAAACGCATGCCTCTTGATAGACATTCCGAACAGGTCGTTCGTCCTTTTTTGAAAGAAGAAAAGAAGGACTCACTTTAAAATATTTTGAATAATATGAACTCAATATTTCCTTATAGTGTATTTAATGTTTAATAAAAACAATAAAACTATAATTGATTAAAGTAAGAGAAATTATTCTTTAACCGATTTATCATTCGTCACAATGATCGCAAAGGTAAATACAATGTCTGAAAATCCTATGATTTTTGAATTCGAGCGGGATTTTGCAGGCTCTTTGCGATGTATTCCAATGATCGCACGACAGAAGCTCGACCTTGTGGGAATCAAAATGACGCTTCGTCAGTGGAGCCGTCTGTTGCGCGAGGAGAGGAGCCATTTGGTAGAGGAACCATGTGAGACGGCTCAGGAACAGACCGCCTATCGCACTCTTGTCGAGGATCTGATTGACGTTCGAGCAGATGAGCCTGTCAGTTTCCTCCCGTCGCAGACATTTGAAGACTGGCGAGAGAAGAACCAGATGCCGGAGGCAGTTTCGTCTCAGGCTGAGGCAGACGCCGTTCCATCACCTACACCGGAACAATGGGCTGCGTTAACTCCGCTTCAACGTTTCGCATTGATCAAGCTCGCCAGATCGAAACATGAGAACGAAAATTTTGTACCTGCGTTGAAGGAGTTTGGCGTCCTTCAAGGGGAAGGTTGATATCATGAGCAAAGACAGAGAGTCCGAGTTTAAGCCTTATCATCACCCTGCAGGCGGCTGGGGAGCGGCCGGTGCAACCGCGAAGGTTCTGATGGAGCAGAGCGTTCTGGTCAAAGGATCACGCGGCCTGCTTGCCATGAATCAGCCGGGTGGTTTCAAATGCCCCAGTTGTGCGTTTCCCGACCCGGATCACCGAAAGAAACTTGAATTCTGCGAGAATGGCGCAAAGGCCCTCGCGCATGAGGCTACCAAAGCCCGTGTGACACGAGAGTTCTTTGCAGAGCATACTGTCACGGAGCTCATGGAGTGTAGCGATTACTGGCTGGAAATGCAGGGACGCCTGACCGAGCCTATGCGCTATGATCCTGCAAGCGACAAATATGTGTCGATTGCCTGGGATGATGCCTATGCCCTGATTGGAAAGCATCTTCGGGCGCTGGAAAGTCCCCATCAGGCAGAGTTCTATACGTCCGGTAGAACGGCTAACGAAACCGCTTTTCTTTATTCCATCTTTGTCCGCGAGTTCGGGACCAACAATTTCCCCGATTGTTCGAATATGTGTCATGAGCCGACATCCCGCGGGCTGCCTTCCTCGATCGGGATTGGAAAAGGCACGATCGTCATGGCGGATTTCGACCATGCCGAAGCCATCTTTGTCATTGGGCAGAATACCGGAACCAATTCCCCCCGTATGATGACGAACCTTGTGGAGGCTCGCAAGCGCGGCATCCCAATCGTTCTGATCAATCCGATGCCTGAACGGGCGCTGATCCGTTTTACGGAACCGCAGGATATCCTGCAGATGGGCACGTTTGGTTCGACACCCATTTCCAGTGAATTCGTTCATGTGCGTATTGGTGGCGATCTGGCAATCTTCAAGGGGATGATGCGCGCGCTGTTCGAGGCCGAAGATCGCGGCGAGTCAGTGCTGGATCATGCTTTTATTGCTGAGCATACAGTAGGGCTGGAAGCTCTGCGCGCTGACGTCATGTCAGTTTCCTGGACAGATATCACCCGTATTTCTGGCATATCGGAAGCGCAGATCCGTCGGATTGCCGGAATTTATGCCAAATCCAACGCGACGATCATGTGTTATGGGATGGGCATAACGCAGCATCAGGAAGGATCCCAACTTGTCCAGCAGGTTGCGAACCTTCTGTTGCTCAAGGGGAATTTCGGTAAAAAAGGTGCGGGCATTGCGCCGATCCGGGGACATTCCAACGTCCAGGGGGACCGCACGGTCGGCATCGATGAAAAGCCAACACAGGCTTATCTTGATCGCGTAAGAGATGTTTTCGGTTTTGAGCCACCACGCGAGCACGGCCATCATGTGATTGAGGCTGTTGAAGCGATGGAAGCCGGGACTGCCAAGATTTTCTTTGGTATGGGCGGGAATTTTGTCCGCGCAATTCCTGATACCGAACGGTCTTATGCTGCCATGGCAAAGCTCGATCTTACGGTGGGGATCGCAACAAAGCTCAATCGCGGGCATCTGATCCATGGCAAGGAAGCTCTTATTTTGCCTGTTGTGGCTCGTTCAGAGATTATCCGTACGTCAGCGGGTGAACAGTTCGTGACCATTGAGGATGCAATGTCGAACGTTACGCCTTCGCGTGGCGTTTTCGAACCGGTTAGCCCCGATGTGCGGCCTGAGACTGAAATCGTCTGTCGGGTGGCTATGGCCACTCTTCCAGAGTCAAAAATTTCGTGGGCAGACTATATCGAAGACTATAGTTTAATCAGGGACAAGATTGCTGAGGTTTATCCGGCGATTTACACGGGGTTCTCGGAAAAAATGAAAGACCCTCACGGGTTTCATCTCGATATTCCGCCTCGTCGTCGTGTCTGGATGACACCGAATGGAAAAGCGAATTTTCTTGTTTTGCCGGGGCTGACGGTGGATGACGTGATTGATGATCCGGCAATGTTGCGGCTGGCCACAATCCGTTCACACGATCAGTACAACACGACAATCTACAGCAACAACGATCGGTACCGGGGGGTGTATAATACGCGCATGGTTATCTTTATGAACAAGGAAGATCGTGAAGCGCGAGGATTGGAAAACGGGGCTGTCGTGGGCCTAGAAACCTACAGTGACGATGGATATCGGCGCTATGTCGATGGGCTGACCATTCTGGATTATCCAATGTCCCGTGGATCTATTGCGGGCTATTATCCAGAATTGAATCCTCTTCTACCACTTGATTTTTTCGATGAAATCAGCGGTACGCCAGCGGCCAAGGCTGTTCCAGTTAGGGTTGTGCCAAGTGTGACGTCTGCAGCCCCAATCCGGATTGCGGGCTGAGTGGAAGCCGTATCGGGCAAGCAAAGAGCTATGAGAGTACATACAAGCTTTTTCTTGCTGGGAGCGGGCGTTGCAGTCCTGGTAGGCAGTATCAGTGGGAAAGGCGTATGACGCCATTATTTCAAAGTCGAACGGCAACTCTCCTTAGTCGCCCAGAGGAAGAAATCGTTCTGAATATTGCCGATGAAGTTCCGGTCAGGCTCGTTTTTAATGGCATTGTTCCGCACGGGGTGATGATGATGACCCCAAATCACCTGACGGATTTCGCCTATGGCTACTGTCTTACCGAACAAATCATTACGGATAAGGATCAGATCCGCTCCGTCTCTGTTCTGGACGGGGAAGATGGTCTGACCTTGGACGTTACGATTTCAGGAGACCGTCTTTCAATCCTGCTACGACGCAGGCCCCGTGCCCACACCGGCCATTCAAGTTGTGGTCTTTGCGGGACTGACACCGTGTTGTCCGTTGATGCCCATGAAGAGGTGCCTTTTCCCATCAACACCAAGATTGCGCCGACTGCGATCTTGCGTGCCCTGCATGATCTTGAAAAGTGGCAAACCCTGAATGCAACGACACGCATGGTTCATGGAGCAGCCTGGGCAGACCAGAATGGGAAAATCCTTTTGATCCGTGAAGATATCGGCCGCCATAATGCGCTTGATAAACTGATTGGTGCATGGATGTGCGATGATCGTCTTTTTGGGAGCGGATTTTGTCTTCTGACCAGTCGCTATTCATACGAAATGGCACTTAAAACTGTGCGGGCTGGTATGGCGATGGTGGTCGCCGTCTCAGCTCCAACCGATCGTGCGTTTCGATTGGCCCAGAAAATGAATCAGACACTGATTGCAATTGCCCGACAGGACAGGCAGTTCGTTTTCTGTGGTGAAGCGCGGTTGATTAGGACTCAGGACTCGTAGCCAGAAGATGACGGTTGCAGCGAGGCAGATGGAGGGTTCGAAAAACCCTCTGGTTTTGAGGCTTTCTGTGTGATTTCATTTCTCGTGCGTTGATTGGGGATGCTGGAAGATGAAGCAGTCTGGTTTCTTTGATGTTGAAAAGCGGCTTGCTCGATTGAGCGGGCTTGGCGATCAGCTTGAAGCGTTTTCCCAGACTGTGGATTTTGAGGTGTTCCGCCCTTTGATCCGGTACTGATGTACAAAATCCTGGTGATCCAGACGCTGAACAATTTGTCCGATGAACGGACAGAGTATCTGATCAACGATCGCCTCTCCTTCATGCGTTTCCTTGGTCTGGGGCTTTCAGATCGGGTGCCTGATGCCAAAACGGTCTGGTTGTTCCGTGAACGCCTGACCCAGGCGGGAGCCATTGAAAGGCTGTTTGACCGGTTTGATGCAACTCTGCGGAACGCCGGTTATCTGCCGATGTCCGGCCAGATCCTGGATGCGACATTGGTAGCTGCTCCAAAACAGCGCAATACCAACGCTGAGAAAGCCGACCTCCGGGCAGGGCGTATTCCTGAAGACTGGCAGGATAAGCCATCCAGATTGTCCCGCAAGGATCGTCATGCACGATGGACACTGAAGTTCAAGAAGGCGAAGCGGCAGGATGACGGGACGATCCCCACAACGGATCTGGCCATTCCGTTCTTTGGCTACAAGTCCCATGTCTCCATCGACCGGAAGTTCCGGTTCATTCGCAAATGGAAAACGACGCACGCCGCCGCCAGTGATGGTGCGCGATTGAGAGAAAGGCTGCTGGATCAAACCAATACGGCCTCAACGGTTTGGGCTGACACGGCGTATTGCTCAAAAGCCAATGAAGACTTCATGAAAAAGCACGGCTTTGCCTCAAAGGTTCACAGAAAAAAGCTGCATCTCAAACCGATGCCCCGGCATAGCCAGCGATCTAATGCAGGGAAGTCGGTGATCCGATCACGCGTCGAGCATGTCTTTTCCGACCAGAAATCGCAGACGGGATTGTTCATTCGAACTGTCGGTATAACTCAGGCCACCATGAGGATCGGGCTAGTCAATATCGTCTACAATATACGCCGCTTCCTCTTCCTCGAGAGGATCAGCACCAAAGCATAGCTATCCAGAGGGTAACAGCCTCCGATCTGCTCAAAACGCAGATCAAAAATAACCCAAAGCACCGTCGATCAAAGCGCTAAAAGCCAAAAATCACCAGCCAAGCGTATCAACCAACAGTTCTTCGATCCCTCCAGGTGATTGATAAGTTTCGCTTCTATCAATCATATTTTACAGTTAAAGTGATTGATAGAAGGTTGAGGTATCGATCATGTGTTGGAATTGGCAGCGTCCGGACTGGCCACGGTTTCAGTTTGAGAAAAGTCTTTTGCGCGAGGCTGAGAGCCAGTTCCTGAAAGGTTCAGGTGTTGTCGTGGGCGCGATGCAGCATCTGGACAAAGACGCCAATCAGCAGCTCATCGTTCAGCTGATCTCACAGGAAATGGTCGAGAGTTCTGCCATTGAGGGTGAGGTTCTCGATCGGGCCAGTGTGCAATCCTCGATTGCCCGACAATTGGGCTTTGCTACAGACAAGCGACGCTCCACGCCTGCTGAAGCAGGAGCAGCTCAATTGATGGCTGATCTCTATCGGCATTATGCGGCTCCTTTAACCGACCAAATCCTGTTCGACTGGCATGCCATGCTGATGAATGGGCGGCGTGATCTGGAAATCATCGGCGGATATCGGGCGCATGCAGAAGCTATGCAGATTATTTCAGGCCCTATCCATGCGCCGCATATCCACTTTGAAGCTCCGCCGTCACAAAATGTGCCGAGCGAGATGGCGCAGTTTGTTGAGTGGTTTAACAAAACAGCGCCAACCGGAGCGGAGCCTCTCCCTGCTATCGAACGGGCGGCGGTTGCACATTTGTGGTTTGAGACCATCCATCCCTTCGAAGATGGCAATGGCCGTATCGGACGGGCTCTTGCTGAGAAAGCATTAGCGCAAAGCCTTGAGGCCCCGACGCTTACAGCACTGGCTGCAACCATCAATGCACACAAGAAAGCTTATTATCTCGAATTGCATCGTGCCAGCGAAACCAATCACATTGATGCGTGGATGGGGTGGTTTGGAAATGTCGTTCTGGAAGCCCAGTCTCGCACGCTTCAGAATATTCGTTTTTTGATTGAGAAAACGCGTTTTCTGGATCGCCTCCGTGACAAGCTGAACACTCGTCAGGAAAAGGTTCTGCTTCGGATGTTGGCAGAAGGGCCTGACGGCTTCCAAGGCGGTCTGAGTGCCCAGAACTATCGTTCCATCACCGGCGCCACATCTGCCACCGCGACACGTGATCTGGCCGATCTGGTATCTCTCGGTGCCCTTAATCGGACGGGAGAAAACCGCTATGCACGATACTCTCTTTGTCTCGGGTAAACAGGGTGTTTGCCGTTCCGCCGCAGAACAATAGTGGAGGTCGTCGCATTTATGAACGCTGACAATCTGACAGGGCTTATCGGATATCTGAAGCAGGATCAGTGGCAATCCTGTTTTGAAGAGGTGTTGGGTGAGCATCTGGGACCGGCTTTGGAGGCGGCGGATATCAGCTTCGAAGACCTGGGAGATATCCTAGGGCAGGGTGCGGCCATGTCACTCTGGGGCTGTGCCTTCGAAGATTTCTTGGGGCAGAACTGGGATAACGAAAATTTCGTTGAGGTCTATCTGAAACGACGGGGCTGGAAAGAAGGTCCACGCAAAAGCGCTTATATGCGGGGCCTCAAAGAGGCCGTCATGAGCCTGTATGAGGTTTCGCAGATCGTGCCGGGTCAAAGCATGATGGTTCGTGACCTGTTGCGGGGTGGTGATCCTGTTCTGGTTCATGAGCGCTCAGCCACACAGTCCCTAAAGCCTTGGGAACGCATCGCCGCACGCCTTGTTTCTGAAGATGGCAAAATGGTTTTGGCAGGGGGTCTGTTGGCATATTCTCAGCAGGCTTGCGAAGATCTGGCTGAGAATTTACGCGAGGTTCTCAAGCGTAAGCGGGGGCAGGCTGAGTTTCCAAAGATCAAAACAGATGTGCTTCGTGATCTGGCTCCGGTCTTCACGTTGACCTGGCTCTTTAGAACTATGGAAAACATGCTGAGCGCCTCCGAGCCACCCGTTCTGTTTAACAGCGATGGCGAAGACCTGGTCTTTCATGACGTGTGTTTTCCTCTCAGCAAGGGAAGCACTCAGAAGAGCATTGCTGAGGTTTTGAAGACGATACCTTGTTTGCAGCATGCGGGGCGCATGATCTGGAATTGGACGCGTCAGGCGGGTGGCCATGTTCCTGAGGCCAATTCTAAGGCAGGAGACAGCAAAGCTCAGTTTTTGAGCACGACGTTGGATGATGGTGGTCTTGTTTTGGGGAACCTTGAACTGAAAGGCCGTCAGCTGAAATTGCAGGTCGATTCAGAAACGCGGGCTAAGCAAGGTACAGCTTTACTCCGCAACACCTTGGGGAGTCTGATTGGATCTCCTCTGACACAGATTATGACTGCTGAGCAGGCTATAGAAGAGCAGCGGACCTCTGGCCGAGGGGACGTGCATGAAGACGAGATCCCGCTTGAAGAGGAAGCGGAAATTCTGGCTGCTGTTCTGGAGCAGCATTATCGCCGTGTTCTGGATGAGGTTGTTCCGGGGCTTGGGCGTGTCACGCCGAGGCAGGCTGTTAAAACAGCGGCGGGGAAAAAGAAAGTTGCGGCCTGGTTGAAGCAGATTGAAGCCACGACAGCAGGCTTGGGGCGTGAGGGGGCAGGGTCCTCTTTCAGCTTTGACTGGATGTGGGAAGAGCTGGGTATCAAGGGGCTGCGGAAGTGACAGGCATTGCTGGCCAACAACACAACCAGTCGGACCAAAAATCTGTTTTAGGCAGCTGTTCTATGAGAGACAGGCGCCTCGTTTTAGGTGGAGTGGTCGCGGCGTTGTTGTGCATGCCCATGACCGGTCATGCCGCTTCGTCTCGCTGTGATCCTGTTACTTATAGTGCACGGCATGATGGCCGCACCAATGACGGTCCGGCCATTCAACGTGCCATTACAGCCTGTAGCGAGGCTGGCGGTGGTGTGGTGTCGTTGGCGTCTGGAATATGGTTGAGCGGCCCTTTATCTCTCAAAAACCACGTCACGCTGAACTTAGAGAAGGGAAGTACCCTTCTGGGAAGTTCGGACACTCATCTTTTCCACTGGGCCTTTCTGGGGAATCCAGCGCAACCCGGTGAAGCCCTTATTTCTGCGATTGACGTTCAGGACGTAGCCATAACTGGTCAGGGTCATATTGATGGAAATGGCGCTGCTGTTTGGTGGCCTCAAGCCGTGCAGGCGCACAAGACGCAGACCTCAGGTCCTTTACCTTACGGGCCAGACTATCCGGGAGTTCCTGCTGCGAATGGTATGCCACGCCCCTGGCTGATTGAGTTCTCGCATGTGCAGCATGGACGGATCTCAGGGGTTATGGCGACCAATTCTCCGATGTGGACGGTGGTCGTGAGGGATTCCGGTCAGATCAGGATCGATCATCTCACGATCCGCAACCCGGCCTCGTCTCGGAATACCGATGGTATTGATCTTGTCTCCTCGGATCATGTCACGATGAGTACTCTCGATATTGCGACAGGAGATGACAACATCGCCATCAAGTCCGGTTTGATGCAGCCGGGCCGGGCTGCGAGCGATATTAGCATTACACAGTCTCGTTTTGGCGAAGGACACGGTCTGTCCATTGGCAGTGAACTGGCCAATGGGGCCCATCATATCAGAATTTCTGACGTCTCGTTTCAGAGCACGCTGTCCGGACTGCGGATTAAGTCTGGGCGGGATCGCGGCGGAGATATTGGCTGGATTAGTGCGGAACACCTGACGATGGACCATGTCCGGGTTCCGCTGTCGATCAGTGATTATTATGCAGGGCAGCCGGGGGGAATGCAGCAGACTGCGTTAATGAACGATCCCGCTGCTCCGGTAACATCCACGACCCCGCATATTCATGATGTCACCATAACAGATATAGCTGCGACAGATGCCGAGACGGCTGGCGTCGTGTTGGGCTTGCCCGAGGCACCGATGGAGCGGCTGACTCTGAGACATGTTCGACTGTCGGCCCGGACTGGGCTTCAGCTTAGTCATGTTAGCGGAAGTGCCTCTGGAATCACGCTTACAGTCCAGACGCCTCCAGTTCTTCAGTGTGGATCTGGTGTGCATATTGACGGATCAGATCTGCGCTGCACGGATGAGAGAAGAGTTCATGAATGAGTTTTTTTTACTCGTCATGATTGACCGTCTGTCGGCTCAGAAAAAACACAGCAGACAGGCGGTAATCGCCTCATGCCGGACGCTCAAGCTCTTTGGAGCCCGTCTTAAAAGCGGACTTTCGTTTACGACCGGACACGCAGCCCCGTTACGACCATCATAAAGTAGCTGGGGATATTGGCGAGCAACACCCGCATTACTTCTTTCTGCCGAGAGGTGGCTCACACCCCGCTGTGATCTATTACATTTCCTCACGCGAGGCTTAGGATTTTGGTAACGTATTGGCCTTGTGCCCGATTAATTAGTGATCTTAGTCCGTAGGCGAATACATAGTACCTTTGAATCCTAGCCCTCTTCTGCACCGGAACTTACAATCAAAGTATGATCACGAACGAAGCGTATCTCCGACATGCTTTGCACTTGTTCAAATAGACGTTTGCTAGTCGCCGATATAAGGGTGCCAAACCACGCAACCAACGCCTCCCGCTCAGCAAAAAATTCCAGCGCATCGTCGAAGTCCCAACGTGGCATCATTACCAGCTTGTTTTCCAAACTGAAGCATTCGGTTGTGAAGCTAATGCGCTGCCGATCAGCATCGGAGTGAGCTATGACCTTGTTGCGCCGCTCTAACAGTCGCTCATGCAGAGCACGTTCGTCAGAGCTGGGGCTAATCTTGATCTGTTTGAAACTAAGCAAAGGCAAATTATTAGCATTTGTGAAGGCGCGCCCATAGGCAATTACAGCGGTGTCTTCAAAACATCGATAGCGCCGTCGCTCAACGCGAGTAACGAGGCGATCTTCGTCAAGTTCACATATAAATTCCATGGCACTGCATGCCATCTGGAAATCAGCGAGGGACTGAACCAACCTGATCTGCCGCGGCAGTAGTTGTTCTGCGTCACCATCTTTTATGTTTTTTTCCAATTACATCCTCCATCTAGCACCGACAAACTAAATCTCTTTGTGGGAGGTAAGAAATACGACCCGAAAGCCAATAGGAAAATTCCAGAATATGCGGATAACTCGCCGGACACCGGGCTTTCCAGCCCCTTGGAATCCCTTGCCGAACGCAAGGCAAAAAATTCCGTCCTCGCAGGCTAAAAAGCAATTAAGTCGTAACAGACTACCCAGATCGTTGGGGGATGGCTCCTTCCGCCTACTTCTCGGACGCCGTGGCACGGCCAGGCCGCTTCCTCGACGCGGAAGTGGCTCAGGACGCGCAAGGAGCCGGTCTTCACCGATCCTGGGACGGTTCAGTGAAGGAAGATAATTTCTTGTAGAAACAATACTCCCATGTCACTAACTATGACACCATGCCCGATACCCTTCTTGCAGATACCGATATTGAAGAAGCGCTTTCCCAAGCTTACGTGACTGCCGTAGCCAGCATGGCAGGCTACGTAGTGGCTCATAAGAATTTTGACCGTGATGGTATCGACATAACTATCGAAGCCGGAGACTCGTTTCGACCAAAAATAGATTTACAATTAAAGGCAAGCATAAATATCGATGATAGCGCTGAGACGATCTCTTATTTCTGCCGAAAAAGAAATTATAACCTGTTGAACATAGCGACACAAACACCAAGATTACTACTAGTTATGAAACTACCGAAAAATAGGGAAGATTGGATAAATCTCTCCAGTGATCAATTAGTGATAAGGCACTGTGCTTACTGGATGTCACTTCGTGGTTACCCGGATTGTGAAAATGCAACCGGACAAACCATTTACATACCGACAACAAATAGATTCCACATTCAATCGCTACGCCTCCTAATGGACCGATCACGAAGCGGTACCGTTTGATGAAAACAAAAATTATAGATTTAGAGGCTTTGAAAGCTGTCTCACCGACCGCGATGGTCGCTTATGTGAGAGCAGAAGGTTGGTATCGTACCGATAGTTACGGCCAGCATAGTGACGTATATGAATGTGCTGGAAAACCTGAGTTAATTCTACCTGGTACAGACAATCTTGCAGATTATCCTACAATTGTTAGTGATATCCTGCGATTGCTATCAAAGCAAGAAAATCGGGACGAGTTGCAAATTTATCGAGATCTTGTGAGTGCAGACAAAGATGTTGTCCGCTTACGATCTCCATATGCGGATAGTGATGGAGCAATCTCGATTGATGCAGGCGTAGAACTCGTCATTCAAGGACGAGATTTGCTTCTATCTGCAGCATGCGCGGCCAAGGAGCCGCGAGCAACTTACCGGGCTGGCAAGGTTAAAGACGCTTCTGAGTATATGGAAAGAGTAAAACTTGGCCAAACAGAGCAAGGCAGCTTTATCATATCATTACTAGCTCCAGTGCCACCCGCTCTGGACATAGGAACCCAAGCTTCTTTTTGGCCTCTTCCTTCTGAAGAACCCTTTGATCGAAAAGTAACACGCACCTTGGTTGGAGCCCTCACGTCCTCCCGTCGAGCCGCTGAAGCAATCGTCCGTGGGAGTGGAAGCAGTGCGTTTCATCAAGCAATTCAGGATGGAGTAAGCGCCAATCTTTGCGATGCTCTGTCTATCCTGATTTCCCGTAACGAGGGCCTAGAAGTATCCGTCACATGGGCACGAACAAGGCCAACACCAGAAGCACGATGCGTTATTAGCTTTTCAGAGGCAGAAGGTGAAATATTTCGTGAGGCTGCTAGAGTGCTGCGGGCTATGGAGCCTCGTCCCGACGAGCATCTGGAAGCTTTTGTCGTAGGATTGGACAGACAGCTTGGTTCTGATAGTGGTCGTGTTACCCTGAAAGCGTATATTGACAACCAATTGATGTCTATAAAAACGACCTTACCTTCTAATCACTATGAAGAGGCTGTACGTGCTCATGAAGCACGTCAGATGGTGACTATTCATGGAGATTTAGTACGCTCCGGTCATAGATGGGTTCTTGAACATCCAAGAGGTATGCATGTCATTCCAAATGACCATAGCGATGATGAGGCTTAGGCCCCTTTGCAAAAGTCATACCATTGATCTGTGTTCCATTATTGTACAGACGCTCCTCCGTTGGGGAGCAAAACAGCTGATCCCGACGACGGCTCCCTTTCACCATCGTCTTCGGGACGGCAGCTATCTCCAGCCACTGCTCAAAAGCTGACTGTCGGCTTCCCCCCCCCAAAGCCGCCGCAAAACCGATAAAGGATTGCAGGCCTGTGCGGGGGTATAATTCCTCACACCCGGCATGGCAGAAGCGATGGAACCAACTTTCCACGAGGCGCCATTGTCTACTGAAGATGGCTTCAGGCCAGCACATCGGAAGGGCCTTTTGGGGAGGATTTTATGCATTCTACCCTATGTCCGATAATAAGAAAAAACGGACATAGGTTTTATGGCGGAAAACTGCCGGTTTTTGATATTTCTTGCAGTTTGAAGACTGCTGTTTGTCTGAATGCCCGTTATATCGCTCGTCTCTCTAAGCTGTACGCCTTTGACATATATGCCACTGGCATATATGTCATTGTGAATGTAAAAGCTGCAGACCGTTGTCGAACTGCCTGAATTCATAAAGCGGGCAAAAGCCCTGATGTCAGACGACGATCGTATGG
>NZ_JAERLW010000019.1:0-19873 GCF_018256215.1 Gluconobacter sp. Dm-73
GGGTTCTTGTTCTGTCGGGTACGGGGTCGGTGGCATGGGCTACGGATGGTCGGGGCGGTCAGGTCAAGATTGGTGGCTGGGGCGGATTGTTCGGGGACGAGGGTAGTGGGTTCTGGATCGGGCGTCAGGCGCTGGCACTGCTGACGGCGCTTCTGGATGGACGCAATCAGGCAGATCATGCGTTTTTCGCGCCGTTTGTGGCTGCGATGGGCCTTCCGACTGAAAAAGCGGCGTGTGGGACGGCGCTTCTGGAATGGTATGGGACGCTGCGTCATCCGAGGGCCAGTGTTGCGGCTCTGGCGCGGATTGTTTCTGATCTGGCTGAGGACGGGCTGGAACCGGCGCGGCGGCTGATGTGTGAGGCGGCGGGTCATCTTTGCGCCCATATCGAAGCGGCCCAGCGCCATTTTCCCGAAACATCGCTACCGTGGAGTTATGCGGGGGGAACGTTCCAGAGCCGGTCTCTTCGGGAAAGCGTTGCTGTTCGGCATGGTACGCCTGTGCCGCCGCGTCTTCCGCCGGTCGGAGGGGGGCTGCTCAGTGCGGCGCGTCTGGCAGGGTGGGAAGTGGATGATGAATGGATTGAGCGCGTTTCCGTTGCACTTCGTGATGCGGGGCTGACGTCGTGACGGGGCCTGTCCAGTCCGGTAGGGGGCTGACCGGGGATTATGGACTGGCGCCTCTGGGTGTGGCTGCGGCGATTTTCTTCATCATGGGTTTTGTGACCTGGATGAACGGTCCGCTGATTTCGTTCGTGCGCGTGGCGTTTGATCTGAGCGATACGAGCGCCTTTCTCGTGCCGATGGTGTTCTATTTTTCGTATTTCCTGTTTTCCCTGCCCGCATCTTTCGTGGCCCGGAGGCTTGGTCTGCGGCGGGGGCTGGCTGTTTCGCTCGTGTTATGTGCGGCGGGCGTGGCGCTGTTCGGGCAGTTCATTGCCATGCGTCTTTATGGGGGTGCCCTGACCGGGTTGCTGGTGATGGGGGCCGGGCTGTCTCTGATGCAGGTGGTGATTAACCCGCTGGTCAGTCTGCTGGGGCCGTCCGAGCGGGCGTCGCAGCGCATTGCCATCATGGGCGTGTGCAACAAATGTGCGGGGATTCTGGCTCCGATCGTTCTGGCGACTGTGGTGATGGGGGATATTGGAACGCTGTCCCAGCGGGCGCAGGAGACGACGGACCCTGTGGCGCGCAATGCGCTTCTGTCGGGGTTCGTGCAGGCGATTTATGCGCCTTACATGACGATGGCTGCTGTTCTGCTGCTGACGGCCATCGGCGTGGCGCTCTGCCCGCTGCCGGATTTGCAGGCGCCTGCGCTGCCGGGGCCTCTGGAGGGGAGCCGGCGTATTTTCCGGCCGCATCTGGTGTTCGGGATTGTCGTGATGTTCCTGTATGTCGGTGTGGAAGTCATGGCCGGGGACGCCATCGGGACCTATGGGCAGGGTTTTGGTCTGCCGCTCAGCCAGACGCGCTTTTTCACGTCTCTGACGCTGGCCGGGATGCTGGGGGGATATATTCTCGGGTTTCTGGTTGTGCCGCGGATCGTGACGCAGGAGCGGCTCATGGAACTGGCCTGTTTTCTTGGCGCGGGGCTGACGGTCGCGGCGTTTCTGACGCAGGGCTATGTTTCGGTTCTGTGCGTGGCGTTACTGGGGGCGGCCAATGCCATGCTGATGCCCTCGATTTTCCCGATCGCCATTCGGGGGGCCGGGGCGTGGACGCCGCTTGCATCCGCCCTGCTGGTCATGGCGTATAGTGGCGGGGCGGTCATTCCGCAGATTTACGTCATTCTCAAGCCGTTCGTGGGCTTTCAGGGCATGTTTGCGCTGCTGGTTCTGCCGTCTTATCTGGCCTTGCTGCTCTATGCCCGGCGTTATGGTCGGACGGGGCTTTTACCACTGGATCAGGAGCCATAATGGCGCATCTTGAGGGCAGGATCGTCCTGCGCGATCGTATTGTTTCGGGGCGGGTGGATTTTGACAGTCATATCCGCGAGATCGTGCCTCAGTCCGGAGTGCCGGAGCGCTATATCCTACCGGGCTTTATTGATGGTCATGTCCATGGTGGCGGTGGGGCCGATACGATGGACGGGGTTGCGGCCATTGAGACGCTCTCGCGCTTTCATCTGGGCCACGGAACCACGACGATCCTGCCGACGACGATTACCGCGCCCTGGGCGGAGGTTATGGACGCGTTGCGGGCGGTGGCGGAAGTCTGTGATCGGGGCGTAGAGGGTGGGCCGCGCGTTTATGGCGCGCATCTGGAAGGGCCGTTCGTCAGTCCGCACAAGCTGGGAGCCCAGCCGCCGTTCAATATCGAGCCGACCGCCGAGCGGGTGGCGGAAGCTGTTGCGACGGGGTGTGTGCGTGTCGTGACGATCGCGCCGGAGCTGGACCACGCGCCGACGGCCATGAAGGCCTTTGCGCAGGCGGGTGTCCGGGTCAGTCTGGGGCATACCACCACGGATTTCGAGGGGGCCGAGCGGGCGATCTGTCTAGTTTGTGCAGCCGGGGGAACCGTCGGAGGGACGCATCTGTTTAATGCCATGTCGGCCATTGAGGGGCGGCGTCCCGGGCCGGTGACGGCGCTGATGTGCAGTGATGTGGCGTATGGAGAGATGATCTTCGATACGCATCATGTTCATCCTGCCAGTTTCCGGCTGGCGGAGCGGATGATGGAGCAGCGGCTGCTGTTCGTGACGGATGCCATGCGGGGTACGGGTGAGGCCGATGGTCCGAGCCAGCTCGGCGGGCAGGATGTGATGATCCGCAACGGGGTGGTGCGGCTGCCGGATGGCACGCTTGCGGGGAGCATTCTGACGCTGGATCAGGCGCTGCGGAATGCTCTTGATGCCGGAATGTCGCTTCCGAAAGCGGCGCGTCTGGTCAGTACGAATGCGGCGGCCTATCTCGGGTTGCAGGACCGGGGGGCGATTGCGCCGGATCTTCTGGCGGATTTCACGGTTCTGGATGACAGGTTTCAGGTCAGCGAAGTCTGGGTCAAAGGAGAGCGCAGGGTATGAAAATCATCGTCACGGACACGCCCGGTCAGGCGTTTCAGCGCGCGGCGGACATGATCGCGGAGGAAATCCGCGGATCTGGAGCGCCCGTTCTGGGATTGGCGACGGGCCGCACGATGGAGAGCATTTACCAGCTTCTGGTGCAGCAGCATGACGCGGGGACGCTGGATTTTTCCGGCACGAGGTCGTTCAATCTGGATGAATATGTCGGTCTGCCGCCGATGGACCCGAACTCTTACAGCCACTACATGCAGGAGCATCTGTTTTCGCATGTGAACATGCCCGCAGGGCAGGGGCATGTTCCGAATGGTGTTGCTGCGGATCTGGAGGCTGAGTGCGCGCGCTACGAGGCGGCCATTCGCGCGGCCGGTGGGCTTGGGTTGCAGCTTCTGGGCATTGGCGAGACGGGGCATATCGGTTTCAACGAGCCGCCTTCCGCGTTCGACAGCCGGACGCGGGTTGTCCATCTGGATGATGTGACGCGACGTCAGAACAGCGCCATGTTTGGCGATGACCCGGAACGTGTGCCGGAACGCGCCCTGACGATGGGGGTGGGGACGATCCTTGAAGCGCGCCGTCTTCTGCTGGTGGCTGTTGGTGAAGGCAAGGCGGCGATCGTTGACGAGGCGCTGAACGGTCCGATCAGCGAGGCTGTCAGTGCCACGGCCATCCGTCTTCATGACGATGCGACGGTGATTCTGGACGAAGCCGCGGCCCGGATCTGGCGGCGTTAGGACGGACAGATCGCTTCCATGTTCGGGAGTGCCTCCCGGAAGGCGTCGCTGATGATCTGGCGCATCCAGAGGTTATCCGCTGTCCGTTGCCAGAGCAGCGACACAGAATACTGCCCCAGATCAATGGGTGCCGCGCAGACGGTCAGGCCAGAGACGGCAGCGAGGCTCTGCGCGGCATGGAGGGGCAGGGTGGCAATGGCACGCGTTCCGATCAGGAAAGGGGGGAGCGCAGAAAAATGCGTCAGTGCCGATTGTACCCGGCGCGCGTGGCCCAGAGTTTTCAACACATGGTCCACGATCCCCTCCCGTCCGGAAAAGGACACCAGAAGATGTGGCAGCGTGAGGTAATCTTCCAGTGTCAGGGGAAATGTGAGGCCGCAGGCGGCTGGATCGAGAAGGCAGGCGTAACCGGATTGTCCGATCTCCTGATGCTGTAATCCAGAGCGTATATTGGGCTGTGCGACGACGGCAAAATCGATGTCTCCTGCTTCGAAAAGAGCTTCGACGCGATGTTTGTTGGCCTGTCTGAATGTCACGGAAACCCGTGGGGCTTCGGCTGCCAGACGTTTTGCGATCAGGGGGCCAGCCGCGATCTGGAAGTCGTCGGACATTCCCAAAGAGAAATGCTGTCGGCTGGTTGCCGGATCAAATGCCGTGACGGTTGAAAACGCTGTCTGGATCAGTGTCGCTCCGTTTTGCAGCGGTTCCGCCATGGCAATTGCCCGAGGAGTTGGTTGCATGCCGTCACGCGTGCGGACGAACAGGGGGTCATCCGCCGCTTCCCGCAGGCGGGCCAGAGAGGCGCTGACGGCGGACTGACTCAGCGCCAGTCGCCGTGCCGCTCTGGAGACGCTGCGTTCTTCCCAGAGCGCCAGAAACGTGGTGGCCAGATTGAAATCGAGGCGTAAAATATCGACCATGGTGATTTTAATTATCAAAACAATCAATTTGCCCGATAATGGGAGAAAGTCCACTCTTCCTCTCACTGTAATCCGCTACATGCATGAGAGATCCGGACATGAGCCAGCGTCGCGTCGCCGTTATTCAGGCGGGAACCAGTCTTTTCGATACGCCCCGGACATTGGATCGGATGGAGGCCCATTGTGATGCGGCTGCCGCACAGGGTGTTGAGCTTGCGGTTTTTCCGGAAGCTTATGTTGGTGGATATCCAAAAGGGCTGAGTTTCGGCGCAATTCTGGGGAGCCGTTTTCCGGAAGGGCGTGAGGATTATCTGCGTTACTGGAAATCTGCCATTGACGTGCCAGGCGCAGAAACGGCGCGGATCGGCTCTTTTGCGGCGAAAATGAAGGCCCATCTTGTTGTCGGTGTTATCGAACGTGATGGGGCGACGTTATATTGTACGGCGCTCTTTTTCGGACCTGACGGGGCGCTTTTGGGCAAACATCGCAAGCTTATGCCGACGGGAACCGAGAGGCTGGTCTGGGGGCAGGGCGACGGCTCGACCATTCCGGTTTTTGAGACGGATATTGGACGTATCGGGGCTGCGATCTGCTGGGAAAACTATATGCCGGATCTGCGGCAGAGTATGTATGCCCGGGGCATCAATCTCTGGTGTGCCCCCACGGTGGATGAGCGCGATATCTGGCAGGCTTCCATGCGGCATATTGCCTATGAAGGACGGACGTTTGTTCTAAGTGCCTGCCAGTACATGACGCGTGCGGATGCGCCGGAGGAGTATGCCTGTCATCAGGGCAATAATCCGGACACCGTGCTTATTCGGGGTGGCAGTGTGATCGTCAGCCCGCTTGGAGACATCATTGCCGGACCGATTTATGACCGTGAAGCGATCCTTACGGCGGATATCGATCTGGATGATGTGATCCGGGGGAAATACGATCTGGACGTGGCAGGCCATTATGCCCGTCCCGATATTTTCAGTCTGCGGGTTCATGACGCACCACGGCGTCCGGTGTCATTCTCTGAAGCTGTGGAGGCTCTGCCCGATTGTAAAGAAGAAGCAACGGTCAAGCCCTGTTCTTAAGGGGAGGGGCTGACGTGGGCATGGGGACGAATCAGTAAAATTAAACATTCCCAATGCTGGCAACTTGGCATTGTCGGGAGGTGAGAAGAAATGTAGCCAATGCGAGTCATTCGCATCTGGAATTGAAGCATCATGCCTGCCTCTCTGCATTTTTCTCGTCTCCGCTCGTGTTCGTTTCTGTTGGGATGTCTTGCAGGAACAGTTTTGCAGTCCCGTGCTTATGGCGCATCGACAGATTTGCCTTCGTCCGGTCAGAACACAGCTGCCCACGGGCTGAACTATCAGGGCAGCAAGGTCTCGGGCGGGCAGGAGCGTTTGACGGTCTGGGGAAAGAATCATCCGCAATTGACCGGGACTTCTCCGAATAAAAAACTGACGGCGTCTTTGCTGGATACGCCGAGATCCATTTCCGTGGTGACGCAGGAGCAGATGAAACTGGTCAATGCGACGTCGTTTGAAGAGGCCATGCGCACTGTCCCGGGGGTCAGTTTTCGGGGTGGGGACGCTTATGCCGTGCCGGGCGGGAATTATCCTGTCATTCGTGGATTTGGGTCTTACAGCAATATGTTCATCGATGGCCTGCGCGATAGTGGCGTTAGCCAGCGCGAGGTTTTTGATGTTGACGAGATGGAGGTCTTGAAAGGGCCGGGGTCTGTGTATGGGGGGCGTGGTGGTTTGGGTGGGCAGATTAATATCACGACGAAAAAAGCCCAGCTTGGCAGCCTGACATCCGGCCAGATCGGTTTTGGTACGGCGTCCTACAAGCGTGGAACCGTTGATATTAATCGCCAGATTGGCTCTTCCACGGCATTTCGTTTGAATGCGATGGGGGATGATGGAGATACGGCAGGGCGGGCGCCAGCGGGTGGGCACAAATGGGGTGTTGCGCCTTCCCTGTCATTCGGGCTTGGCACACCGACCCGGCTGACGTTGGGGTATTACCATCTCTATTCATTCGACATGCCGGATTATTCAGCGCCTTATAGTAAAACGACGCATGAGCCGCTGAATATTCCCCGGCATACGGTGCTGGGATTGCAGGATCGCGATTTTGAACGGAGCACCACGGATCTGGGGCAGATCATACTTGAGCGTGATCTGTGGCATGACTTCGTCTTTCGCAATACGTTGCAGTGGACCAGTACGCAATATGATTACATTGCGACCAACCCCCAGTGGCAGAGCGCGTCTCCGGCAAACCAGACCATTTTGCTGGAGGCGAAATCTGGACTTTTCCATACGGACAATTTTCAGGAACAAGCCATGGTGTCCGGGAAATTCGATACCGGTTTTATTCATCATGCGATCAATACGGGAATTGAAGTCTCGCGTGAGCGTCTGACCCGCAATGAATATTACATCAAGGATTCTGCTGGAAATAACCTCCGGAATGGCGGTCCATGCACCGTCGCTTATAACTGTATTCTCGCACCGAATGCAGGGCGCTGGAGTTCATCAAATCCCTGGACAGGCTCTTATTCTGTTGGCGAGCCGGGGATTGCGCCTTTGAATACCAATGTCGATACCGGGTCTGCCTATGCGTTTGATACGATGAGCATGTGGCACAACCATCTGTTGATTAACGGAGGCGTGCGGTTCGATCGTTTCATGACGTCTGCCGTGCAGGGGAATGTGGGTCTGAGTAATAATCAGAGCTTCATCAATTATCAGGCCGGTGCGGTTTATAAACCGATCAAGCCGGTCAGTCTGTATTTCTCGTATGCGACGGCCTCCAACCCTGTGGGTGTGGATGCCGGCGCGGATGGGCAGATTGCTTTGTCGACGGCGAATACCAAGCTGGCGCCGCAGAATGGCAAAAACATCGAAGTTGGAGCGAAAGCGGATCTGTTCAACGGTCGTTTTTCGATCACCGGATCTCTGTTTGACGGCAAGATGACGAATGCGCAGGTTTCTGATGGATATGGCAATCAGATCAATGCGGGAACCCAGCGGGTTCGTGGTGCTGAGATCAACGTTGCGGGGAACATAACGCCACGTTGGGAAATGTTCGGCGGCTGGACGTATCTTGACAGTACGGTTCTCAATGGTGGGCCAACGCATGCGAATGTGGGGAAGCGGTTTCCGTATACGCCGGGAAATTCCGTGGCGTTGTGGAGCACATACCGCGTGTTGCCGCATCTCAAGGCGGGCGGTGGTATTACATATATGAGCAAGCGCTATACCAACGTTAATAATCTGACTTGGGTGCCGGAATATGTGCGCCTTGATATGGTTGCGGATTATCAGATTACACGGACTCTGGATCTTCAGGCCAATTTACAGAACCTGACAAACAAGCGTTATTATGATCGGATTTATACCAATTATTCGCGCATTGCTGCGGGGCGTGCGGTGACGTTCCAGTTGAGTTTCAAGATGTAGGGAGAATGATCTCGCAGCGGAGGCCGGGATGATTATCCGCAAGCCGGATCGAGCCTCCGTGCAGGTTCACGATGGCCCGGACCATGCTGAGGCCTAATCCGGTACCGGGGACGGTCCGGCTGGTGTCGAGCCGGACCATCTTTTCGAAAACGCGTTCATGCTCTTCGGCGGGAATGCCGGGGCCATTATCTGAAACGGTTATGATGATCCTGTTGTTCTGCATGTGAGCTGACAGGGTGATAACCGTTCCTGAAAGGGAATGGTTGATGGCATTGTCGATAAGGTTGGAGAGTGTCTGCGTTAAAAGAATGCGGTTGCCGTCAAGTGTCAGGTTCTGGGCGGGGCTGAGAATTGTCAGTGTCTGCTCTTGTTCCTGTGCGACAGGCTGATAGAGGCCAGCGAGCGTGTTGAAAAGATCTGCAACGACCAGTGTCTGGCGATCGGGAATACGGTTTCCGGCTTCAAGCTGTGCAAGTCTTAAAAGAGACGAAAAAATTTCCAGTGCGTCCTGAAGATTGTTTTGCGCCTGTGTGAGGGCAGTGTTCTGGATGTCATGGGTCGTGGCGGTCTGAGCCTTGTCAAGATTCTGGCCCAGCCGTGCCAGAGGGCGGCGCATATCATGTGCGATGTCGTCACTGATCTGACGGACACTGGCGATCAGTGTTTCATTTCTGTCGAGCATGGCGTTGAGGCTGTGGGCGAGATGATCGAATTCGTCGCCTGTTCCATTCAGGGCAAGTCTTTGGGAAATGTCGCCTCGCATGATTTTGCGGGCCGTCTGGCTGATGACTTCGATCCTGCCGAGCACAAGGCGGCTGAGGAGAAATCCGCCGCCCAGTCCGATCAGAAGGAACATGAGTGCGCTCCAGGCCAGCGTCAGCCAGAGATCGTGCCGGAGCGACTGGAGAGGGGTTGCGTCAATTCCAACAAAGAAATAACCGCCGTCATTCAGTGCGGTTCCGTAACCGATGACAGGATGATGGTCAGGCGGGTGCGTCCGATGCGTCCATGACAGCCATCTCCAGCCCGCGATGGGGCGCAGATGAAACATATTTCCGACGACAACCTGTTCCTGCGCATTCTGTAGCAGATAGTAAAATCCAGGTTCGTTCAGGACCAGTTCTTTGACCGTGGATTGAAGATGTGTGACGTCTTGGCCTTGTGCTTCGGACAGGGCTTCGTCGCGTTCATTTGCGACAATGCGCTTTGTCTGCTGTGAGAGCAGGCGTTGGCTGTGATAGCCGGAGAACGCGGTTACGGTTATGCCTGTGAAGAGAAAGCACCCCGCGAACATGGCGATGATCCGAAAGGATGAGCTGCGTAAAACCGGCAGGCGGAGCGGGGCGCTGTGAAGAGAGGCTGGCATGCTAGATGCGCTTCAACATATAGCCCTGTCCCTTGAGTGTCTGGAGGAGGGGCGGGGCGTCTCTGCCCAGACGTTCCCGCAGCCGACTGACATGGGTGTCCACCAGGTTGGTATGGACTGGAAAGTCGATGTCCCACACGGCTTGCAGTATCATTTCGCGTGACAGTGTCATGTGTGGGTGCCGCATGAAATATTCCAGAAGTTTGAGTTCCTGCGCCTGAATGTAGAGTTTTTCTCCACCCCGGCGGACTTCACGCGTCAGGAGGTCAATTTCAAGATCGGCAAAAACCAGACGGGTCTGATCATAGGATTGCTGTGTTCTGCGCAGCAGGTTTTCGAGACGTGCGGAGAGTTCCTGAACGGAAAAAGGCTTCACGAGGTAGTCGTCGGCGCCGTTTCTCAGCCCGGTGACACGGTCATGAATTCCGTCCATTGTTGTCAGGAACAGAACGGGCGTCTGAATACCGATGGCGCGCAGGTCTTTGAGGATGGAAAGCCCGTCGAGGCGTGGCAGGCGTCGGTCGAGGATAATGCAATCCCAGTGGCCTGATATGGCCCTGTCTTTACCCTGTTGTCCATCCGCAACGATGCTGATTGTGGTGTGCGGCCCTGACAGGGCTTTTTCAATGTAATCGGCTGTATCCAGATCATCTTCGATCAGAAGGATGGTATTCTGGGGATGTGACGGAGGCGCGTTCATCATGTCCTGCCGAGTGATGGTGCAAAGTTGTATTTTCAGCCGATCGAGCGCTCCAGATATAATAGGAGGGTGTGCATGGAATGTCAGCCCTGCATTCCGGCAGGGCTGACATCGGGAAAGCGGGCCGTAGCGGTGAGGTCAGGGCTTTGAAGAGTTTTCCTTTTGCCTCTCAAGGCGATCCTGCGTTTTTGTCTCGAAATCGGAAGCGTCGTGACGTTCATGAAGCTGGCTGGAGAGGGCTCCGGATGTCCGGTTGACCATCCGTCCACGTTGCACGGCTGGGCGTTCCAGAAGGCGGTCTGCCCATGCCTTGAGGTGGGGATAGTCCTGTACGTTCAGGAACGTGGCCGCATCATTGTAGAGCCAGCCTTCCACCAGGCCACCATACCACGGGAAAATGGCCATATCGGCGATTGTATAGTCTGGCCCTGCTATGAAAGGACTTTCCGCCAGGCGCCGATCAAGCACGTCCAGTTGCCGTTTGGCCTCCATGGCAAAACGATTGATCGCGTACTCGATTTTCTCCGGGGCATAGGCATAGAAATGCCCAAATCCGCCGCCGATATAGGGCGCGCTTCCAACCTGCCAGAAAAGCCAGTTCAGACATGTTGTCCGATGCGCGATATCTTTGGGAAGAAAGGCACCGAATTTCTCGGCCAGATACAGCAGGATCGACCCGGACTCAAAAACGGCCAGAGGCTGATCGCCGCTGTGATCAACAAGGGCCGGAATCTTGGAATTGGGATTGATGTCCGTAAAGCCGGAGCCGAACTGGTCGCCTTCGCCGATACGGATAAGCCATGCGTCATATTCGGCCTGCGTGTGACCCGCAGCAAGCAGTTCTTCGAGCAGGATCGTGACTTTCACGCCATTGGGCGTGCCAAGGGAATAGAGCTGGAGGGGGTGTCGTCCGACAGGGAGCGCTTGTTCGTGTGTCGCGCCTGCTGTCGGGCGGTTTGTGCTGGCGAATTTGCCGCCGCTTGGTGCCGTCCAGGTCCAGACTTTGGGCGGCGTATAATCGGAAGGTTCGCTCATGACACTGTTCCTTTTGACGCTGGGGAAAAACTGGTCGGGTACATGGCCTGACGCGCCTCTTCGTCCATTGTGGTTTTGAAAGCGTGTCCGCTCATAATGGCTTGCGCGTGTTGAACGGCCGGGCGAGCATTGATCATGTCCATGAAACGGGCAAGATTGGGCCAGCGCTCAAGAGGACGGTCTTCAGTGTTCATGACTCTTACGGCCCGGTCCAGCCAGCCCCATGCGGACATATCGACGATGGTATAACGATCGCCGACGATGAAAGATCGCCCTTCGAGATGATCGTTCAGAACCTGATAATGCCGTTCTGCTTCCCGGCGATATCGATTGACCGCGTAGTCCAGCCCTTTGGGTGCGGCATGCTGGAAATGCACAGCCTGTCCTGAGAAAGGACCGAGACCTGTTGCAATAAACATCAGCCAGGACAGAAGCTGGGGGCGGTCCTGCGCTTCTCCGACGAATTGTCCCGTTTTTTCGGCGAGATAAAGAAGAATGGCTGTGGAATCGAACACGATCGCAGTCCTGGCCTCTGGACCATCCGTATCCACGAGGGCCGGCACCTTGCCATTGGGATTGAGGGCCCGAAATGCGGCATCATGCTGGGCGCCGCGATAAGTATCGACGGGTCTGGCTTTGAAGGGCAGGCCGGTTTCAGCCAGAAACAGCGCAATCTTGAGCGGGTTCGGGCCCGGACCATAGTAAAAATCAATCATGTGCCACTTCCCTCGGGCCAATACAGGAAAAATTTTCGTCCGATGGCGACCGGGATGACCCCGAACGAGAAGGTTATACCCGGACGCCAAAAGACTAAGGGTCAGTTTGCCGGAGACTGGGCTGCTTTTCGAAGGGCAGGGAGCATGTCTTCCGGTTCCGGGCGGCGGGTATAGTCCGGATTGACCTCGGCATAGAGGATCACACCGTCCTGTCCGATAACGAAACGGCCGGGCATCGGCAGGGTCCAGCTGTCGTCACCGTTGAAGGACGGAAGATCGTTTTTCAGGTTGGTGTAGAGGTCGACGAGGTAGTCCGGCAGCGCGAACCGCAGGCCGAATGCGGCTGCGACGTCGTTATGCGTATCTGACAGGATCGGGAAGTCGAGATGGTTCTGACGGACCGATTTGCGGCTGTTCACGGCTGTTTGTGGGGAAATGGCAATCAGGTTCGCTCCCAGTTCGCGGAAAGACGGAAGCGCCGTTTCAAGGGCCTGAAGTTCCATGTTGCAGTACGGGCACCACACGCCGCGATAGAAGCTGATGACCAGCGGGCCTTTTGCCAGCAGATCGGCAGAGGACACCGGATTGCCATCCGGATCATTCAGCGTGAAAGACGGCGCCTTGTCGCCAGCTTTGAGAGCTTTTTCGGCTGCACCTGAAGCGACCAGTTCAGCGGTCGCACGATGCATGACTTCGATGACTGACGTGGGAACATTGTAAGGCGGCTTGCCTGCTTCGAAGTCTGCTTTGAAGGCATCGAGTTTTGCTTGAAGAGACATTGTTCTTTCCTTTGGAATGAGGCGACGCCTGACGTTAGGGCGACTGCGTTTTTCAGGGATGATGGCATGGAGGACTATTGGTCATTCCGTGCCGGAATAATCGTCAGCTGGAGATTCCGGCGCTTGGGCAATCGGTGGGTCCGTAAAGCCTCGGTGCTGCGTCGGTAAGTTTTCCACGATCTGAAGATGACGGGCCGGAAATGACATGCCCGATCAGGATCGAGACGACGTTCAGCAGGCTGCCTGACAGGTGAAAAGCCAGAAGACTGTCTGTGACGATGGGGCCGGACATGGTGCGTATGAGTGAACCGAACATCTCTGAGATCCTGCAAAACCCGGTTTGTCCGGGGTGATGCACAAGAGATGCCTATTCCATACTCGACATGTCAGATGGCTTGGGGCGATAAGGATCATTCCCTGGAGGAATATCATGGACCGTTATCAGGCAATGGCCACGTTCATCCGCGTGGTGGATACAGGTTCGTTCTCGGCAACTGCCCGACAGCTTGGGGTGGGGCAACCGGCGGTGTCCAAGACCATCGCACAGCTTGAAGCGCGTTTGCAGGTGAGTCTGCTGATCCGTTCCACGCATGGTTTGACGCCGACCGAGGCAGGGCAGAATTTCTACGAGCGGGCACGCAATGCCATTCAGGAGGCTGATGAAGCGGAACTTGCAGCCAAGGGAGCGGGTGCGGGTCTGTCAGGCCGGTTGCGGGTTTCGGCGGCAACGACATTCGCACGGCTGCACATTATTCCGGAATTGCCGAGGTTTTTGGCAGAACATCCCCACCTGACAGTGGAGATCATTCTTGATGACCGAATGATCGACCTTGTGGCGGAAGGCGTCGATATTTCCCTGCGGATGGGAACGCTTTCGGATTCCACCGCCATCGCCCGGAAGGTCGCAACGGGTCGACGTTCTGTTCTTGCCACGCCTGCCTATCTCAAGCGTGCCGGAAGGCTTCGCTCTCCTGCGGATCTGGCGAACCATGAAGCCATTATTTATAGCCAGTTACCGAGTGTGTGGTCATTCCTGCGCGATGGAGCGGCGGTGTCGGTGTCTGTCAGCGGACGGCTCAAGGTCAGTGCGGCCGAGGGGCTGCGGGCGGCCGTTCTGGCGGATATGGGGCTGACCATTGCGTCGGACTGGATGTTTGCGCCGGAACTCGAAAACGGAGCGGTCGTGCGTGTTCTCGAAGCGTGGACTCTGCCTTCGATCGATCTCTGGGCTGTCTTTCCCGCAGGACGGATGATGACAGCCAAGGCGCGCCATTTCGGAGATTTTGTGGAAAGCATCATGAAGGCAGCAGATGCTTCGCCTGTGTGAAAGGCGCGGTGTTAGGGTGTGTTGACAGAGGGTCTTTTCAGACGGTTTGGGACGTGATTCAAAACTGGTCTTTGCGGAGACTTGTGGATACGTGGCGATCTGACAGACGAGGAATGGGCAATCATTGGCGGCTTGCTGACGCCTGAAAATGGCCGTTGCTAACGACCAGCACAGGATAATCGTCTGTTTCTCATTGGAATGCTTCATGTCCTGCGTGTCGGTTGTCCATGGCGGGACATGCACGAGCGCTACGGAACATGGAACTCGGTCTATGTCCGGTTCCGTCGGTGGGCTGAGCAAGGCGTCTGGGATGCCTTGCTGGAAACGCTGGTCGAACTCGGCCTGACCGATGACTGACAACACATGATCGACAGTATGCTCGTTCGAGGTCATAACCAAGCAGCCGGCGAAAAAGGGGGACCCATAAGGAGAACACAGTCTCTATGGTTGTCTGATCTTCACTGTAGGCCTCGGCCGCTTCTTCTGCACGGGCGCCGGCTGGTACCACTAATAGCGTTAGCCCACCGAGCAGGCGCTGCCGTCCGCCCGCCTCTGCACCTGCAGGCCAATGCCCCTGAATCCCCGCGTTGGCGTTATTGGGGCTTCGTGCATCACAACCCAAATGGTCGAAAAATACATTTCCATCTGGCGCAGTGTTGCAAGCCGTTTTAAATGAAGAAGAATGATGCGAAGTGCGCGGCATAGCGGAGGGAGTCTGGTCTTTTGGCCGCTGGTTCTGCTTGCCATCATTATTCGCCTCAGCGTTGGAAGTCTGCCTTTACCGCAGTTCCTGCTCAACGATCCGTTAAAACAGTTCACCAACTTGTCGACCCTTTGCGACAGCCAGGATTTTGGTCCGCATAGTCCTGATCATCATCACGCAGCGGATGTTGGTGATGGGATTGCAGTGGTCGACGACCTGCTGACGATCCTGATAATCGGATGCGTCGCTGCTGTTTTCCTCGTCCTGTCTGTGACAGGGCGGAGTTTTTTCTGGTGTTTCCCGCCAGTGCGGGGGCCTCCCCTATGGCGGCTATCGGGCATTTATGCTCAAGGACCTCCTAACCTGATCTGACAAAAACTTAGCGCCTTTGTCGCATCTGCGATGGAAGGCTTTCTGCGTTTTTCAGATCAGAACGAACACATGAATACTTCTTTTGAATCAAGCCGTCCTCTCGGCTCGCTGGTGCTTGGCTGCGTTTTTCTTGGAGCCTTTCCAGCTCATGCACAACCTCTTCAGGCGCGTCCCCGTAAAACAGCCTCAGTTGCGTCTTCTGCACATCAGAATGTCGAAAGCATTCTGGTTCGCGGTACGACGCGTGGCTCTGCACGACTTCATCCAACCGGTGAAACAACCTACAGCGCGGAACGTACAGATTTCGCACACAGGGCGGCACAGTCGGTCGCCGATATGGTCGCAACCCTTCCTGGGGTAACTGTTCTGCAAGGTAATGGACCGCGTGACAGCGTTGTTTCCGTCCGTGGGTCGGGCGCACGTCAGTCCTATGGTCTGAAGAACCTTCAGGTTACGGAAGACGGGTTTCCTATGACTCAACCAGACGGTACGGCCCGGGCAGATTTGATCGATCCGCATGCTTATGAGGGGGTGGACGTCTTTCAGGGGCCGGCTTCCACGTTATACGGTAATTATGCGATCAATGGGGCGATCAATTTCCGCACCCGGAACGGCACTGACATTCACGGTCTGGAGCTGGGCTCAGACTTTGGCAGCTTCGGCCTCTTCAATAACTATGTGACGATTGGGGCAGGCAATAAACACTACGACTTCATGCTGTTTGGCAGCGACGTGCGAGGTAAGGGCTTTATTGCGAACAGCCAGTACAACACGTCTACCGAGAATATGCGGCTGCGGGTTAATCTGACCTCATCAGATCGCCTCATTCTAAAGTTCGTCAATAACGTCACGGACACATCACTGCCGTTACGGCTCTCCCTGAATCAATTTCGTAGTAATCCCTATCAAAATGGTTGTGCCAATGCGGCATCGGCCGCGGTTGGATGCGCCTCGGTCAATCTTCTGGTGAATGGGTCCTATGGAGGCCGCCAGACGATGAGCCCGCAGCAAGCAGGGCTGGGTCGTTTTGACCGACGCAGCATTGTGGGGCTTCGATGGGAGCATGACTTTGATCCAGGAACAACCTGGCATACTCAGTTTACTTACGATCAACGTCATACCGATCAGCCAACTTCGACAACGGCTTTTGTCGGACCGTTTAATTCCTATAATGTGCAGACGGATCTGACGAACCGCGGCCGTATCGGAAAGACGCCCCTCACCAGTTTTGTCGGTGCCAGCTTCGACTACATGGATTATGGTTATCAGGTCTATAATCTGACCCCGCAAGGTGGCGCGACGCGCGGTGCTTTGAATTCCACGTCATACGGACATCAGTGGAACATCGGCCTCCGCTTTCAGGAAGACTGGCAGTTTTCTTCGCTTTGGCATGCTGTGATCGGACTTGGTGGGACGCAATCGGATGTTGGAGCAGTTCAGACGCTCTACAATAGATCGGCAAGTTCAACCTCTTTGCAGAATATTACGGCCAATCGACGCTTCTTCAATCTCGCACCTGAAGCCTCGCTGGTTTATACACCAACCAAAGACTGGACTTTGCACAGTCGTGTTGGAACAGCTTACGCCACACCTGGTTATTCCAGTTTCTTCGTAACCCCTCAGGGAACCTACGGGAACAATACGCAGCTTAAGAGCGAAACGAGTCTCGGTTTTGACTTGGGGGCTGAATGGCATCCGTCGCCCAGCATCAATATTCAGGCCACTGGCTTCTATGAGTTCTACCGAAACGAACTCGTCAGCCAGTCGGCGGGTGTCAATACACCCGCGGGAAGCTATACCTTCAACGCCCCGGCCTCAGAGCATCGTGGCATTGAACTCGGCGCGACATGGCAGCCATTGCATGCCTCTCTGCCAGGTGCGCGGCTGAAGCTGTCTTATACCTATGACAACCAGATCTATACAAAATACACCGAGACCCTGTCCAACAGCACGATGGCGCGGAATTTCTCGCGGAAGGGGAATCTCATTCCCGGTGTTATGCCGCATTTTTTGGATGCGCGTGTTCTCTATGATCAGCCAGACGGATGGCTGCAAGGGCTGGGAGGCTTTGCAGAAGTGACGTGGAGGAATTCTTTTTACCTCGACAATGCCAATATTCTGAAAGCCCCCTCATACGCATTGCTCAATCTGGAGGTTCATTACGACCCTCCAGAACGTCTGGGCTGGGCTCACCGTCTGCACAGCTACTTCGAAGTACAGAATGTAACCAATCAGGTTTATGCCGCAGGTGCGACTGACATCAGCGATACACTCCTCTCGACCGGGCAGCAGGCTGGGCGAAGTGTTTTGGCCAATAAGACAGGCTCAATCTACTCCGGATCGCCAAGAGCGTTCTTTGGTGGCGTGCGGATCAAGTTCTGAAGGTATCCATGATGATGAACGCTTTCAGAACCCCAGTCTGGCCCGATTATCGAACGATCTGGCGATGGCATTTCTTTGCGGGTCTCTTCTGTCTTCCCTTTATTGTGTTGCTATGCCTCACAGGGTCAATTTACCTGTTCAAACCGCAGGTGGATCATTGGATCGACTGGCGTTACGATCATCTCGCAGGCGGTACGACACATTCAACCCCGTTACAGGAAGTCAGGGCGGCACTCCATGCTGTCCCCGGCAGCCATTTTCTAGCCTATGAACTTCCGGAGACGACTTCCGGTGCTGCCCGGGTGATCGTTGATCGTCAGGGCACAGCCATACGCGTGTATGTTGATCCGACATCATGCGTGGTTCTCAAACAGCTTCCTGAAGAAGACCGTTTTGAGCGCATCATCTTTAGACTGCACGGCCAGCTGTTATTGGGGAATACTGGCTCCATCATCATGGAAATGGTGGCCTCCTGGACAATCGTTCTGATTGCTACAGGCCTGTATCTCTGGTGGCCGCGCCGGATGCAGAGCCTGGCGGGTATTCTTTATCCACGGATGACCCGAAACGGTCGTGTCCGGTGGCGAGACCTCCATGGGGTAACAGGATTATGGGTCTCCTCGTTTTTGGTGCTTTTTCTGGTTTCCGGCTTGCCGTGGTCTTTTGTTTGGGGACACGCTCTGGTTCGGGTGGAAACACAATTCAGCCACCTGACTTCGGTTCCTGACTGGGACATCGGAGCTGTTTCTGAACGCAATCGGATTGCAGGGCGCTCGGTCTCGCCCCAGCAGACCGATATAATGCCGGGTATGGATATGGGGCCCATGGCGATGTCAGACAGCCCCTTATCAGATAGCCTGAATCAAGTGGTCATGACGGCGTCCCAACTCGGATTTCCGGCACCTGTTCTCGTAACGCCACCTTCAGCGGGAGAAACAGCGTGGACTGTTCGTTCCGACACGCAGAACCGTCCCAACCGCATCAGTGCGATGATAGAGGCCTCTGGTCGGGTACGGTCAGTCCATCGTTTTGAAGAGAAAGCATGGACTGATCGCGTCATCGGTTATGGAGTTGCGGCGCATGAAGGGCAGCTGTTCGGGAAGGCCAATCAGTTTTTGAATTTTCTTGTAGCGGTCGGATTACTTGCGATGAGCATCGCAGCACTTGTCTTGTGGTTTAGGCGCAAACCCCCAGGGAGGCTGGGAGTGCCGCCTGTCGATCCCAACAAGAAGATTGGCGTGGGCGCGTTGGTTATCCTGATTGTACTGGGATTACTCTTGCCAGAACTTGGAGCGTCTCTTTTGCTTCTCTGTCTTGCAACCCTGCTTTCCCGAGCTGACCGCCGTGCGTCGTAACTAACTGGCAGGGACGAGACGACGCAATCGGGTGGCGATTTCCTCCGGGCTTGTGTCGACTGGCAGAACGGACACAAGCCGATTATCGCCATCCATTAAGTAAAGAACGGAACTATGATCCATAAGATAGCCTGAGGACATATGATCCGCCGAAGGGCCACGACGTCGCGCCATGACGTGGAAACTGTCAATAACTGCGTGGATCTGAGATTCAGTTCCCGTAAGTCCAACGATGTTGGGAGAGAAGTGACTGACATAATCGGCAACAACCTCAGGAGTATCACGCGATGGATCAACCGTGATGAAAATCGGCACAATCTGGTGTGACTCTTTTCCCATGAGATCGAGAGCCTGTGTGACCGTCGCGAGGGTTAACGGGCAGACATCTATGCAGTGTGTGTACCCAAAATAAATCAATGTATAGCGCCCTCGGAATTGACGCTCCGTAAGAGAATGACCGTGCATATCGATGAGCGTATAAGGGCCGCCCAACGTGGCTGAGGCCCGATTTAGAAAAACTCCGCGCATTCCGATTGCCCCGAGAAAGAGGCCCGTGATGATCACCACCGGAGCGACTAGTTTCTTCGCTTCATTGAGACGAAAAGGTTTTTTCTTAACAGTCTGCTTTGGTTTTTTACGCCCTCCCTTGAGGTTTGGCATAATACCCTCCCTTGAAGATGTCTTCTTAGCACAGGAAGCATCTCAAGAGCATAACTGGCTTTAAAGGTATCGAAGAGACAACCACAATGTGGAGGGTTCGAAAAACCTCCTTTTTTGGTCGATTTATAAACATAAATCATTGATATTGTTGCGTATAAAATGCGAAAGAAGGGTTTTCCGAATCTGTCACTTATCCCGGTCGTCTCTTGGAATCAGATCAGCGCCATCCTAGGAATCCTTACCGATTCATTCAGCACAGAAAACGCTAGTGTAATGAATTGGGCGGCAAAGGCGAGATTTTCGCTCGGGAGTCGTTAATCCAGCTCTTGGTCAGGGTATAGG